>NZ_BCSL01000024.1:0-55192 GCF_001570845.1 Dietzia papillomatosis NBRC 105045
CCGGAAAACCCAGCACCGAAAACGATATAAGCCGCTATTACAAATGGCGTGGAAAGTCCCGCTCATCGCGAGACCTCCGGGACGACGAACTGACCACGCTGATCGAGTGCCTCTACAAGCGTCTCAACGGCCGCCCCGACGTTCGTCGTATGCGCGCGGAGCTCGCCGCCGGCGGTCACCGGGTCTCTCACAAGCGGGTGTGGCGGCTGATGAAAGCAGCAGGCTTGGAGGGTCGCCACCCGAAAGCGTGGAAGCGAACCACCGTCGCTGGCGACGACCCTGTCGCCGCCCCCGACCTCATCGGTCGCGACTTCACCGCGGCAGAGATGAACACCAAGTGGTGCGGCGATATCACTTACGTGCGGACCTGGAACGGCTGGGCGTACTTGGCCACTGTGATCGATCTGCACTCCCGGATGGTCGTCGGATGGGCCGTGGCCGACCACATGCGTACCGAGTTGGTCACCGACGCACTGGAAATGGCCATCGCTCGACGGCGACCGCCCGGCAAAGTCGTATTCCATAGCGACCGCGGAACCCAATACACGTCCACTGAATTCGACAAGTATTGTACGAAGAACAATATTCGGCGATCACTGGGACGCACCGGCATTTGTTTCGATAATGCGGTCGCAGAATCGTTTTTTGCGAGCTACAAGAAGGAGCTCATCCACACGCGTCCATGGCCCACACTCAAAGCGCTCACAAAGAGCACATTCACTTGGATCGAGGAGTATTACAACCGAGCGCGGCGACATTCAACACTCGGCTACTTGACACCAGCCGAGTTCGAACTAGGATTCAGAGACATCTACGAACTCGCGGCCTAATTCAGGTGGCCACTTTGTCGGGAACACTCCACGTTCAGTCCGCGGGAGCTGCTCCGCCGGGTCGACGCGCTGCTCGGCCGCTAGCCCCGCGGGATCCACACCGTGCTGCCCTCCTACGACGACCCCTCGCCCTCCCTGCTCGACGACGTCGCGCCGGAGATCGCCTCCGGCGTCCTCACGGCCTCCCTGTGGGTCCTCATCGCCGCGATCGGCGTACTCGTCGTGGTGATGATCTGGGCGCACGTAGCACGGGTCAGCCGCAGTCGCCGTATCGCACGCGTCCTCGAGCCACTCCGCCCGCGCCTGCTGGCGCTCGCCGCAGACGAGGAGTCCGACGACGAGTCGCTCGGGAAACTCGGCAGATACCGCGAGCGGGTCGTCGACCGGGCCGTCCTCGACCTACTCGGCAAGGTCCGCGGCGGGGCCGCCACCGCGCTGGTCGACATCCTCGACCGGCACGGCACCGTCGAGAGCGCCCTCCGCGGCGTCCACTCGTGGTCCGCCACCACCCGCGCCCGCTCCGCCCAGGTCCTCGGTGCCACCCGGCGCACCGAGTACTCCCCCGTGCTGGCCGGCATGATCTCCGACCGCGACCGGGCCGTGCGCTCGACCGCGGTGCGCGCCCTCGGGGTCCTCGGCGACGCCACCTACGCCGACGCGGTGCTCCGTGCGGTCCGCGAGGTCAAGGGGCTGTCCGGCGTCCCGGCCTACGTCGCCGCCGACGCGCTGCTCGCCATGGGCGACGACGTCCGCGAGGCGGTCCGGCGCGGGCTCGACGACCCGGACCCCGGCGTGCGGTACGTCGCTGCCACCGTCGCCTCGCGTGGGGGCATGGCCTCGCTGCTGCCCAGGGTCCTCCAGATCTTCCGCACCGATCGGGACGAGCGGGTCCGCGCGGCGGCCGCGCGCACTCTCGGGGTGATCGGCGACGCCCGCGTCATCGACGATCTCGGCCGCGCACTGGCCCCCCGCGAACCGGCGGCCGTCCGCCTGGCCGCGGCCACGGCCCTCGGAGAGATCGGTGCCCCGGCAGGTGTCCCGCTCCTGCGCTCGGTGCTGGCCGCCGGCGACCGCCGACTCGCCGAGGTGGCCGCCGGAGCCCTGGCCTCCCTCGGGAGGACCGGCCGCGAGGTTCTCGTCGAGACCCTCCGGCAGGGCGTGCTCCCGCCGGAGATCTCCGTCCGCGACACCGCGGCCACGTCACCCGCCGACCTCGCGGCCCTCGCCTCGCTCGGCGCGGTCACCGCACTCGGCATCCGTGACCGCACGCCGGACCTGTACGAGATGGCCGCGACCGCCCGCCGGGCCACCGAGAACGACCCGGAACGTGCCCCACAGGAGGAGGAGCCCACCCCGTGATCGAGACCCTCCGCGTGGTGATCGCGACGCTGCTCGACGTGATCGCCTGGCCCATCCTCGTCTATTTCCTGCTCATCAACTCCTCGTACCTGGTGCTCGTGATCGCCGCGGCCGTCGACTTCAGGGGAACGCGTCGTCGTCGTCGTCACTCCGGTCGTGTCGAACGGCTCGGCAGCCACACGGCGCCGGGCGTGTCGGTCGTCGTCCCCGCCTACAACGAGGAGGCCGGCGTCGTCGAGGCCGCCAGGTCCCTCCTCGGCCTCCGATATCACCGCCACGAGGTCATCGTCGTCAACGACGGGTCGTCCGACAACACCCTCCGCGTCCTCATCGAGGCGTTCGACCTGGTCCGCGCCGACCGCGAGGTGCCCTACGAGATCCCCACCCGGCAGACCCCCCGCGGCATCTACGTCCCCCGCGACGGCTACACCCGCCTCACGGTCATCGACAAAGCCAACTCCGGCCGCTCCGACTCGATCAACGTCGGCATCAACGCCTCCGTCGAGGACCTCATCATCTGCGTCGACGGTGACTCCCTGCTCGACCCCGACGCCCTGCTCGTCGTCACCGAACCCTTCGCCGACGACCCGCTCCGCACGGCCGCTACCGGCGGCGTAGTCCGGGTCGTCAACGGGTGCACCATCCGCTCCGGACAGATCATCGACGTCCGGATGTCCCGCAACGTGCTCGCCCAGATCCAGGCGCTCGAGTACCTGCGATCGTTTTTCCTCGGCCGCTCCGGATGGTCCAAGCTCCGCGCCCTCATCCTCATTTCCGGGGCTTTCGGCTGCTTCCGCCGTGATCTGCTGGTGGAGGTCGGCGGCCTCGACCCCGATTCCATCGGAGAGGACTTCGAACTGGTCATGCGCATCCACCGCCTGCTGCGGGAGCGCGACCAAGAGTACAGTGTCACATTCGTGCCCGAGCCGGTGTGCTGGACCGAGGTGCCGGAAACGCTGCCGGTCCTACGTAAGCAGCGCGCCCGCTGGCACCGGGGACTGTGGGAGACCCTCGTCAAACACCGCGTCATGTTCGGCAACCCCCGCTACGGGCGGGCCGGGGTCCTGGCCGTGCCCTACTACTGGGCCTTCGAACTGTTCGCGCCACTCATCGAGGCCGTCGGCCTGGTCCTCATGGTCCTCGGATTCGCTCTCGACCTGGTCAACCCCACCACGTTCTGGCTGTTCCTGGCGGTCGCCTACGGATACGCGATCGTCGTGGCGCTGGCGGCCGCCGCCGTCGACGAGGTGTACTTCTCGCGCTACTACCGTTTCGGGAGTCTGCTCTCGCTCATCAGCTCGGCCGTCCTCGAGAACATCGGCTACCGCCAGCTCCACGTGGTGTGGCGACTGCGCGGCTGGTGGCAGGCACTCCGCGGGACCGAGCAGAACTGGGGCGTCATGACGCGACGCGGATTCACGACCGAGAACGTGTCATGAGCCCGCGCGAGAAGCAGGCGCCCGAGGTCTCGCGGATCCTGCGCGACAAGAGCCGCCGGATGCTGATCCTCGTCGTGGTGGTGGCGCTGCTGGGGCCGCTGATGCTGCTCCTCCAGTACAAGCTCTCGCAGCGCACCAGCACCGTCTACACGCCGGTCGTCGACGCCACGAGCCACCTGGTGATCGCGATGCGGTGGGCCCAGTCCGACCTGCGGATCGATCGCGTCTACGACGTAACGGGGGCGGAGGACCGACTGCGGGCGCTCAAAACCGACTCCGACGAGACGCTCGCCGAGTTGGACCGGCTGATCGGCGACGACGCCGAGTTCACCCCCGCCCTGGCAAGGCTGACCGCATCGTCCGCGAGCTGGTGGTCGTACGCCGACTCGATCGTGGGGATGGAGGAGGGGTACTCGGCCGCCGACGATCCGACCGGCCGCGCGCAATCCGTCAGCGCGCTGGCCGACTTCTCCGAGATGATCGCGGCAGCGGACTCGATCCACACCCTCGCCAGTGACGAGCGCGTCCGGATGCGTGGCCTACGGACCCGGGTGCTGGTCGGCGGCTCGGCAGCGGCCTTAGCGATGACCCTCGCCGACGCCCTCGCGATCGTCCGCGGGACCCGTCGGACCGCCGAAGAGATCGTCGACCCCATCGAGGAGCTGGCCGCCGTGGCCCGACTCGACACGGTTGGCGGCCGGGGCACCCGGGCGCGCACCGACCACGGGCCGGCCGAGGTACGCGCGCTGGCCGAGGCCTTCAACACCCTGCTCGACACGCGGGACGACTATGAGGCCGGGCGCGAGGAGCAGCTCAGCAGGCTCGAGGAGCTGGACCGGCAGAAAGACGCATTCGTCTCCACGGTCAGTCACGAGCTGCGCACTCCGCTCGCGTCGATCGTGGGCTACACGGAGATGCTCTGCGACGGCGACGGCGGGGAGCTGACGAGCGCGCAACATCGCCTGGTCGGGGTGGTCCAACGTAATGCCGACCGCTTGCGCGGTCTCATCGAGGACCTGCTGATCCTCAGCCGCATCGAGGCGCAGAACCTCGATATCGCCCACGAGCGGCTGGACCTCGGCGAGGTGGTGAGGAACGTGACCGAGTCGCTGCAGCCCGCGGCCGACCGCGCGGGCCTGGCGCTGGTCGAACAGGTCGAGCCGGCCGAGGTCATCGGTGACGCCCTCCAGCTGGAGCGGGCCGTGACCAACCTCGTCAGCAACGCGATAAAGTTCACGCTCGGAGGTGGATCGGTCACCGTCGGCCTGACCGTCGACGAGCACGTCGCCACCGTCACGGTCGCCGACACGGGCATCGGCATCCCCGAGGCCGAACAGGAACACCTCGGCACCCGGTTCTTCCGGTCGAGCACCGCCCAGCACCGCTCGATCCCCGGGACCGGCCTGGGGGTGAACATCGTGCAGGCGATCGCCGACGCGCACGGCGGCGGCCTCGACTTCGACTCGGTGGAGGGCGAGGGCACCACGTTCCGGCTGGCGGTCCCCCTGTGGAGCGCCGGCGCCGGGTCGCCCACCACCTGAGCCGGGCTACAACCCCAGCCGCGTCCGCAGTTTCATCGCGCCGAAGTACATCGACGCCTGCCGCTTCTTGTCCGGCCCGAACGGCGGGACCATGAACTCGGCGGCCGAGTAGTCGAAGCGGTGCATGGCCACGGCCCGCTCGTGGGTGAAGGTCCGGAAGCCGTGGTGCCCGTGGTAGTTGCCCATGCCGGAGTTGCCGACGCCGCCGAAGGGGATGGCGGAGGAGACCATGCCGATGCCGAAGTCGTTGCCGTAGATGTTGCCGGAGCGGGTGCGGTCGGCGACGGTGTCGAAGCGGTCGTTCTGCTCCCCGTACCAGTAGAGGACGAGCGGGCTGGGACGGTCGGTGATGTACCGGATGGGCTCCTCGACGCTCTGGTAGCCGAAGACGGTGAGGACGGGGCCGAACACCTCGTCGGAGTCGATGTCCATCTCCGGGGTGACGCCGGTGAGCAGGGTGGGCGCGATCTTGCGGGTGACCGGGTCGGGCAGACTCTCCCCCGCCGGTGCGGCTTCCCGCTTGGTCGCGCCCTTGGCCACGGCGTCGTCCACCAGCCCGACGATCCGCTCGTAGTTCGAGGTGTTGACCGTGGCGGTGTAGTCCGGGTTACCGACGATCGCCGGCAGGGTGCGACGCCACTGGTCCAACACGGTCTCGCAGAACGCGTCGTACTGGTCGTCGTGCACGAACACGTAGTCCGGGCACATGCAGACCTGACCACCGTTGACCAGGCGGGCGGAGGCGATGTTGCGCGCTGCCCGCTCGAGGCCGGCGGAGGCGTCCACGACCACCGGGTTCTTGCCGCCGAGCTCGAGGGTCACCGGGGTGAGGTTCTCGGCGGCGTCCCGGGCGATGGACTTGCCGACGCCGGGCGAGCCGGTAAAGAACAGGTGGTCGTACGGGAGGCGGGAGAAGTCGGACCCGCGGCCGTGTTCGGGGCCGGCAAAGGCCAGCTCGTCGACGGCGAAGTATTCCGGCGCCCGGCTGCAGAGCACCTCCGTGGTGTGCGCGGTGACCGAGCTCGGGCGGATCATCACCCGGTTGCCGGCGGCCAGCGCGGAGCCCGCGGGGACAATCGTGAGGTAGAGCGGGAAGTTCCAGGGGCCGATGATCCCCACGACGCCCTTGGGGTCGTGCCGGATCTGCTGCGTGAAGCCCAGGCGGTCCAGGGCGCGCGAAGGCCGGGTGGGCCTCATCCACTTGCGGACGTGGCCGCGCTGGTGGTCCAGGTCCGGGATCGAGGAGGCGATGTCGGAGAGCGTGGAGAGCGTCTCGGGGCGGGAGCCGTAGTCCTCGCGCATGGCCTCGGTGAGCTCGGCGGCGTTGTCCAGGACGAGCTTCTTGAGCCGGCTGATGCGGTCGCGGCGGATCTTGGCGCCGGGCTGCGGGTCGGCGAGGAAGGCCTGCTGCTGCCGCTCGAGGATCTGCGCGAGCGTGAGGTCGCGGGCGGTGGGGGTCGTGGCCATGCCCCCAGGGTAGAACGTGTTCTCGCCATGTGCGAGCCGGCTGGAAGCACGGGACGTTACAGAAGATTCTAAATAGGTGAATATTTTCACAAAACTCTTATCGAGTAGCCAATCGCTTGGGGACGTGCTTACATCGCCCATGTCACATTCCTCCACACGTAAGGAGGAGAATCCATGCGCACTCGCGTCACTCTCGCCGCGTTCGCGGTCGCCGCCCTGGCGTCCACTCCCCTCGCCAACGCCCAGTCCGCCGAGTTCATGTTCGAGGCCCAGGCCGCCTCGACCGCGGCCGGCTCCAGCATCCCGGCCGGCTCGCTCGGCTCCATCGGCGCGCCCGAGGACGACGGCCCCGCTCTCGGCACCAACCTGGGTACCGTCGACGGCGACCGCTCGGTCGGCTGCGACGTCAACTGGGTCGCCGAGGCGATCAACGCCCGCACGGTCGGCGAGGGCGACCTCTACCTCGACCGCGACGGCAAGCCGGTCAACAGCCCCGCGAATGGCGGCTTCGTCTCCGAGCTGAGCTCCGGCTTCGACAGCCCCGGCGAGCTGCAGCTCCAGCACTGGATCAACGGCAACACCTTCTACTGGCGTACGCCGGTCGCCACCCAGGTGCCGATCAATGACGCGGTCCTCACCCTGACGTTCCAGCCGAACACCTTCACCGCGGCGCCCACCTCCCAGGACGTCGGCGTGTCGTTCTTCAAGCCGCGTGCGAGTGTGTTCGGCATGCCGGACTACGCTTGGTCCGACAATGCCGGAGAGCCCACCGTCTCCGGCTCGGTCGAGGAGGGCTTCACGCTCACCTACAAGCTCGGCGATCTCGACGCCAAGACGGGCGTCGGCGTCCAGGTCGGCGGCCCCGTCGCCCCCGAGACCAACTCGATGACCGGCACCGCCACCCTGACCGGCACCTACCCGGTCGGCAGCGGCACCTGCACCCCGGTGCAGGGCTCGATCGCCGGCACCCCGCTCGGCTCGCTCGCCGGTTCGCTCGGCGACCTCGGCAGCTGATCCCGCCGCACCCGAGCGCAGCACAGCGCTGACACCGAACATCGCACCCCCTGCCGATCGGCAGGGGGTGCGGTCGTTCTCAGGGCCGGTCCAGGTCCCCGGCTACGCCCAGTACGGATCCTTCAGCGTGCGCTTCATCAGCTTCCCGTTGGCCTGGCGGGGCAGCTCGTCCACCACGTCGATCGAGCGCGGCATCTTGTACTTGGCCAGCCGGGCGCTCAGGTCGGAGAGGATCTGCGCCGTGAGCTCGTCGGACTCGGTGTAGCCCTCCGCCAGCTCGATGACGGCCTTGACCTCCTCGCCCCAGTCGGCGTGCGGGATGCCGAACACGGCGGCGTCGCGGACCGCGTCGTGGCGGGTCATCTCCGCCTCGATCTCGGCCGGGTAGATGTTCACGCCGCCGGAGATGATCATGTCGTTCTTGCGGTCGCAGAGGAACAGGTAGCCGTCCTCATCGACGTACCCGATGTCGCCCATCGTGAACAGATCGCCCACGTAGGTCTTGGCGGTCTTCTCGGCGTCCTGGTGGTACTCGAATCGCGAGCCGTGCATCTGGAGGTACACGTTGCCGGTGTCCCCGGTGGGCACCTCGTTGCCGTCGTCGTCAAGGATCTTGAGGGTGGTGGTGCGCCACGGCCGCCCCACCGATCCCGGCTTGCGCAACCACTCCTCGCCGGTGATGGTGCAACCGCCGCCCTCGGTGCCGGCGTAATACTCCGTGAGCACCGGCCCCCACCAGTCGAGCATCGCCTGCTTGACGTGCTGCGGGCACGGCGCGGCGCCGTGGACGATCGTCCGCAGGCTCGACACGTCGTACGTCGCCCGCACGTCCTCCGGCAGCTCGAGCAGCCGCGAGAACTGCGTGGGCACCATGTGCGACTGCGTGACGCCGTGGGCGTCGATGAGCCGCAGCATCTCCTCCGGCGTCCACTTGTCCATGAGCACCACGGCCTGGCCCAGGTTGAGCGAGATGGCCACAAAGTTGAGCACGGCCGTGTGGTACAGCGGCGAGCCGCAGATGTGGACGTTGTCCGAGCCCTCGATGCCGAAGCCGGCGAAGAAGTAGTAGTTGGGCACCGTCACCTGGTCCGGGCTCGCCCCGGTGAGCGGGCGCCGCACACCCTTGGGCCGGCCGGTGGTGCCGCTGGTGTAGAGCATCGGTGCGCCGAGCGTGCGGTCCCGCGGCAGCGGGTCGGAGCCCTCGGCGGGCGCGGTGAGCTCGGCCAGCGGCCGGAAGCCCGGGACGTCGCCGATCGCGTAGCAGCGCGCGGGGTCGAGCCCGGCCTCGCTCGCGGCGGCGGTGGCCACGTCGGCGAACCGCTCGTCGGCCACGAACACCGTCGAGCCCGAGTTCTCCAGGATGTACGCCACCTCCGGCCCGGTGAGGTGCCAGTTGGCCGGCGCCACGTACAGGCCGATCTCCAGGGCGGCGAAGTACACCTCGAGGAAGCCGATCCCGTTGGGCGCCAGCAGCACGATGCCGTCGCCGGCCGTCAGGCCCAGCGCCTGCAGGCCGCGCGCGTAGCCGTGTGCGGCGTCGGCCAGCTCGCCGAAAATGACCTGGCGGCCCGAGGCCTCGATGACGGCGGTGCGGCCGGGCTCGGCCTGGGCGATGCGATAGACGCTGGTCACGTGCTCCCCGGTGCGGGGGTCGAGGATGCCGGCGTCGGCGGGAACGGACGGGGCGGACGCAGTCATGCCCTCCACACTAGAACGTGTTATCGCCACGACGTCGGAACTTCGGCCCAGCGCGGCACACGACGGCCACACGCCGGGCGCCGGAGGCGGGATTATCCTCGTCGTCATGAGCCCGAATCCCCAACGCCCCTCGCGCTCTCACCAGTCGCCGCGCCGCCGACTCCGCGCGACCGACGCCCAGCGCGACTCGGTGTGGAAGGCCCTCGACGCCGCCATGACCGACGGCCAACTCGACCGCTTCGAGCACCTCGAGCGCACCCGCGCCGTCCACCGCACCACCTACGTGGACGAGCTGCGCCCCCTCGTGGCCGACCTGCAGGGCGTCACCACCGACCTGCCCGACGAGAGCGGCCGCCCGGCCCGCGCCGGGGACGCCGCCGGGCTCGAGAAGCACGGGGGCGAGAAGCCCGCGGGCGACACGCGCCGGCGTCAGTGGCCGGTCGTGGCGGGCGTCGCCGCCGCCCTCGTCGTGCTGGGCGTCGCGGTGGTCGCCTCCCTGCCCCACGACACCCCGGGCCCGGGCCTCCCGTCGATCTCCGCCCCCGCCGAGCCGGGCCCGCTCCACACCAGCGAAGGCCTGGAGCGGATGCTCGCCGCCGCCCGCGAGGAGTTCGGCGACGCCCCGATCGACGTCCTCACCGTCCACGGCAACCGCGCGACCCTGATGTACGAGGACCCCACCGAGCCCGGCAAGCGCCTGTCGCACCAGTTCAGCGGGGGCGAGTGGCAGGAACCCTCGTTCCACTCGCGCACCGAGTCGGCGACCTTCCGGCTCGACGGGATCGACGCCACCACGGTCATGGACGCACTCGAGTCCGCGCCCGCCGAGCTGGGCCGCGAGGGCGCCCCGGTCAGTCACGTCTCGGTGTTCGCCGACGTGTTGGGCGAGCCCGAGTTCACCGTCGCCGTGCACGCCGGCGAACGCCTGGGCACGGTCCGCTACGACCACGACGGCGACGTCCTGCGCGTGGACGCCCCGAACTGATCCCGCCACCGGACCCGGCCGGGCCCGCGCGGGGGTAACGGAATTCTCACCCGCGGCTATCCTCGGGGCCATGGCCACCACCTCTGGTCCGGCGCCCCTCCGGGCCACGGACGCCGATCGCGCCGCCGTGCTCGACGCCCTGGACACGGCCCACGACTCCGGGCATCTCGACCGCGTGGAGCACTACGAACGCGTCCGCGCGGCCACCGCCGCCCGCCACCTCGACGACCTCCGCCCGCTGGTGGCCGACCTCCAGGGCAAGGTCCGCCTCCCCGCCGGCCGCACGCCCGCCCGTCGGACGAACACCTCGTCGTCGTCACCCCACCGCACCACCCCCCTCTCCGCCGAGCAGATCCGCGACATCGAGGTGCCGACGCAGTGGTCCACCCGCAAGAGCGTCGGCGTGGCCGCCGTGGTCCTCGCCGGGGCGCTGGGCCTGTTCCTCGCGCTGGCGCCGCTGAGCGACGACACGCGGCCGATCGACGACCCCGGCGAGTCCGTGATCGCCCGGCCCGCGCCCGCGGGGGACGAGGGGCCGGGGGCGACGACGGCGAGGCCCGCGTCTTCGACACCCCCTCGGCGCTCTCGGCGGAGGGCCTCACCCGCATCCGCGACACCGCACCCGACGCCGCCGGCTCCGAGGTGGCCACCGACCTCGTGGTGTACCCCGAGTACGCGGTCCTCACCTGGCCCGACGTGGAGCACCCCAGCCGCGAGTTCCGCATGACCTACCGCGGGGGCTGGGACGACCGCGACGACTCGCCCGCCTCACCCCTGCCCGACCCGACGTTCCGGATCGCCGACATCGACCCGGCCCTCGTCGCCTCCGTGGTCCGCGGCGCCCCCGAGACCCTCGGGATCCCCGACCCCACCAGCACGTACGTCATCATCGACGCCGACGAGCAGGGCCTGCCCCAGTACCGGGTGTACGTGAGCAACGAGGTCCACCTGAGCGGCTACCTACTCGTGGACCACACCGGAGAGCCCAAGAGCATCCACGCCCCGTAGACGGCCTCCTCAGTCGAGAAGATCCAGGTAAGCCTTCCGAGCCTTCATTGCGTGGATGATCTCGATAGAACCATCGTCATACCGCAACGCGACGATCTCGAGCACCCGACCCACAGTGTCGAACCCCAGGGCAAGAATGCGTTGTGGATGGTCATCGTCGAGTGGACCGGTCAACAGCGGAGAATCGAATGCGGTGCGAATCTCCCCTTCGGTCAGGCCATGCTTGAACGCCGACCGCCGAAGGATCACGAGGCCGAGGCCCACTCCGCGAGTGCCCTGCGGATCGCGTCGGACCGGTTGAGGTGCTCGCGCTCCGCACGTGCCATCACGGCTTCGAGCTCAGCGTCCGTCAAACGGACGGGGACGACCTTGGACGTGCCACCCGCGCGAACCGGCCTGCCCATTCGCGGGCGGAGCCATTCCGGGTCATATCCCTTTTCCGCCTCGTCGACCCACTTGTCGATCTGGCTCTCGGTCACATCGCGACCCTCGATCTTCCGCTCCATGGCGACTAGTGTAATACGAATTGTCCTCGGCGGTCACCCCCGCGCACGTGCCGTGCCCTAGACGCCCCTTCCAGGGCACCCCAGGTCAGCGCGCCGCCGCGCCGGGGGCCCCGCCGAAGCCCCTCAGTCGAGGAGCGTGGCGAGCTTCTCGATCTCCTCGACCGACCGGCAGGTCACGACGAGCATCGTGATGCCGGCGGCCTCCCACTCGGCGATCTGCTCGCGCACCGACGCCTCGTCGCCGATGATCGCCGTGGCCTCCACCATCTCGTCCGGCACCGCGGCGGCGGCCTCGTCCTTGCGGCCGGCGCGGAACAGGCGGGTGATCTCCTCGACCTCGTCCGCGAAGCCCATGCGGCGGAACGCCTCGGCATGGAAGTTCTTCTCCTCCGCGCCCATGCCGCCGGCGTACAGAGCGGTGAACGGCTTGTAGGCGTCGAGCACCGCGCGGCGGTCGTCGGTGATGTGGAGCTGGCAGAGGAACGCCACCTCGAAGTCCTCGCGGGTGCGGCGCGCGCCCGGGCGGGCGAAGCCCTCGTCGAGCCAGGCGTTGAACTCCGACGCCGTGCGCGGGGAGGCGAGGAAGCCCAGCCAGCCGTCGGCGATCTCCGCGGCCAGCGCCACGTTCTTGGGGCCCTCGGCGCCCAGCCAGATGGGTACGTCCTCGCGCAGCGGGTGGACGATCGACTTGAGCGGCTTGCCCAGACCGGAGGCGTCGTCGCCGGCGTACGGCAGCGTGTAGGCCGGGCCGTCCGAGGTCACGGGTTCCTCGCGCCGCAGGACCTTGCGGATGATGTCGATGTACTCCCGCGTCCGCGCGAGCGGCCTGGCGAACGGCTGGCCGTACCAGCCCTCCACCACCTGCGGCCCCGAGACGCCCAGGCCCAGGCAGAAGCGGCCGCCGGACAGGTGGTCGAGCGTCAGGGTGCTCATCGCGGTGGCCGTGGGCGTGCGCGCCGAGAGCTGCACGACGGCCGTCGACAGGCGGATGTTCTCCGTCATGGAGCCGTACCAGGCCAGCGGCGTGAACGCGTCCGACCCCCACGCCTCGGCCGTAAAGACGGTGTCGAACCCCGCCCGGTCGGCGGCCACTACGAGGTCGGCGTGATCGGTGGGCGGCTGCGCGCCCCAGTACCCCAGCTGCAAGGCGAGTTTCATACGCCCATCATGCACCCTCACCCGGCCGATGGAGCCGACGTTGTGGCACCGGCCCTCCGGCGCGGGCACAACCCGTTTGCCGGAACTCCTCCGCTCGACGAGTGGAACGTGTTCTACTTGCGGGCGTGACGTCCAGAGAGATCGTGGTCGACATCGCTCCCCCCGAGGAACCGGTGCTCTCGGCCCCACTGACGCCCTCGTTCGACTACACGCGCTCGACGGGCCCCGTCCTCGGCGCGTTCTTCACCGGCCTGCGCGACGGTCGCGTCGTGGGGTGCCGCGACTCCCGCGGCACCGTGCACGTGCCCCCCGTCGAGTACGACCCCCACACGCACGAGGCGCTGGACGAGATCGTCGAGATCGGTCGCGGGGAGGGGATCGAGGGCCTCGTCGTCACATGGACCTGGGTCCACTCCCCCGCCGACGTGCACCCGCTCGCCGAGCCCTTCGCGTGGGCGCTCGTGCGGCTCGATGGCGCCGACACCGCCACCCTCCTCCCCCTGGCCGCCGACGGCCCCGACGCCGTGTCCACCGGGATGCGGGTGCGGGTGCGGTGGGCCGCCGAGCGCGTCGGGTCGATCCGCGACATCGCCTGCGTGGTCCCCGTCGACGACGCGGGCAGTGCCACGGGGAGTGGCGCGGAGGGTGACGACGACGAGGTCGCCGTCGCGTCCGCCGGCGACTCCGAGCCGGTCACGACCCTCGTCACGCCCATCGGGCTGTCCGTGACCCACACGGCGGCGCCCGCGGAGAGCGCGTTTCTCCGGGCGATCGTCGAGGGCCGCCTACTCGGGCGCCGACGCTCGAACGGCCCCGAGGTGTACGTGCCGCCGCGCGACTACTGCCCCTCCGACGGCGTCGCGATGGGCGAGTACGTGGAGGTGGCCGACCACGGCACGGTGACGACGTTCGGGATCGTCAACGTGCCGTTCGCCGGGCAGTCCATCACGCCCCCCTACGTGACCGCGTACATCCTGCTCGACGGCGCCGACGTGCCCATCCAGCACCTCGTGCTGGGCTGCGAGGCCTCCGAGGTCCGCATGGGCATGCGCGTGCGCGCCGCCTGGCGCCCCGAGGGCGAGCGGCCCGCGTCGATGCAGGCGATCACGCACTTCGAGCCCAGCGGCGAGCCCGACGCCGAGCCCCACACCTACGCGAAGCACCTGTAAAGGACGCCCACCGTGACACCATCAGCACCCCGGGACGTCGCCGTGGTCGGCTTCGCCCACGCCCGCCACACCGAGTCCACCTTCGGCACCACCAACGGCGTCGAGATGCTCGCCCCGGTCTTCGCCGAGTGCTACCGGCAGACCGGCCTGGACCGCACGCAGATCGACTTCTGGTGCTCCGGCTCGTCGGACTACCTCGCGGGCCGCGCCTTCTCCTTTATCTCCGCCGTCGACTCGATCGGCGCCACGCCGTCGATCGTCGAGTCGCACGTGGAGATGGACGCCGCCTGGGCGCTCTTCGAGGCCTGGCTCAAGATCGCCTCCGGCCAAGCCGACACGGCCCTGGTCTACGGCTTCGGCAAGGCCTCGGCCAGCACGGACCTCGACACGGCGCTCGCGCTGCAACTCGACCCGTACACCGTCGCCCCCCTGTGGCCCGGCCGCCACCACCTGGCCGCCCTGCAGGCGCGCGCCGGGATCGACGCCGGCCTGTGGTCCGAGCAGGACATGGCCGCGGTCGCCGCCCGCGCGACCGGCCGCAACCAGCGCGAGCTCCTCGCCGAGCCGTACCTCGCCGACCCGCTGCGACGGCACGACTGCCCGCCGGTCACCGACGGCGCCGCCGCGATCATCCTCGCCTCGGGCGACCGCGCCCCCGAACTGTGCGACACCCCCGCCTACATCGCCGGGATGGAGCACATCATCGACTCGGCCGAGTTCGGCGCCCGCGACCTCACCGACTCCCCCTCGACGCGCGCCGCCGCGGCCCGCGTCACCGGCGCGAGCGGGGACCGGCCGGATCTCGGCGGGGTCGCCGTGGTCGAGCTGCACACCCAGTACACGCACCAGGAGCTGCTCCTGCGGCGGGCACTGGGGATCACGGGCGACGTCGCCGTCACCCCCTCCGGCGGCTCCCTGCTGGCCGACCCGCTGTTCTCCGCCGGGCTCGAGCGGATCGGCTACGCCGCCGAGGCCATCTGGTCCGGAGGCACCGAGCGCGCCCTGGCCCACGCGACCAGCGGCCATCTGCTGCAGCAGAACCTCATCTGCCTCCTGGAAGGACGCGCCGAATGAGCGCCCACAGCTCCGGCCTGCCCGCCGCCGTGCTCGGCACCGGTCAGACCCACCACGTCTCGCGCCGCACCGACGTCTCCATGGCCGGCCTCTGCCGCGAGGCCATCGACGCCGCCATGGCCGACGCCGGTGTGGGTTGGGACGACATCGACGCGGTGATCGTGGGCAAGGCCCCCGACCTGTTCGAGGGGGTCATGATGCCCGAGTTGATGATGGCCGATGCCCTGGGCGCCGTGGGCAAGCCGCTCCTGCGCGTGCACACCGCCGGCTCCGTCGGCGGATCCACCGCGATCGTGGCCGCCGCCCACGTCCAGTCGGGGCGGTATCGGCGCGTGCTGGCCGTGGCGTGGGAAAAGCAGTCCGAGTCCAACGCCATGTGGGCCCTGTCGCTGCCCGTGCCGTTCACCGCACCGGTCGGCGCCGGCGCCGGCGGTTACTTCGCCCCGCACGTGCGCTCCTACATCCGGGGCACCGGCGCCCCAGAGCACGTGGGCGCCATGGTCGCGGTCAAGGACCGGCTCAACGGCTCCATCAACCCGTACGCGCACCTCAAGCAGCCCGACATCACCGTCGACACGGTGCTCGAGGGCCAAATGCTGTGGGACCCGATCCGCTTCGACGAGACCTGCCCGTCCTCCGACGGCGCGTGCGCGATCGTGATCGGCGACGCCGAGGCCGCCGAGGCCGTGGGGTCCGCCGGCCGCCAGGTCGCCTGGATCCACGCCACCGCCCTGCGCACCGAGCCGGGCACCTTCGCCGGGCGCGACTACGCCAACCCGCAGGCCAGCCGCGATGCCGCGGCCGCACTGTGGGCCGAGGCCGGGATCACCAACCCGGCCGAGGAAATCGGCGCCGCCGAGATCTACGTCCCGTTCTCCTGGTTCGAGCCCATGTGGTTGGAGAGCCTGGGGTTCGCCGCCCCGGGCGAGGGCTGGCGCATGACCGAGTCCGGCGCCACCGCGCGCGGCGGCTCGCTACCGGTCAACCCGTCCGGCGGCGTCCTGTGCTCCAACCCGATCGGCGCCTCCGGCATGCTGCGGTTCGCCGAGGCGGCCCGCCAGGTGATGAACCGCGCAGACGAGCACCAGATCCCCGACGCCCGAAAGGCCCTCGGACACGCCTACGGCGGGGGTTCGCAGTACTTCTCCATGTGGGTAGTGGGGACCGATCGTCCGGAGCGTCACTAATGAGCAACCCCTATCTGGACGACGACGGGCAGTACCGCCCGATCGAGATGAGCGACTCGGCCCTGGCGAGTCCCGCCTACGCCGCCGCGCGCCGCTCGTGGGCCGCGACCAACGCCGGTGACCGTGACGCCTGGATCGCCGGCTGGGCGCCCGAGGGCTGCATCGAGGACCCCGTCGGTCCGTCGATGTTCGACGCTGAGGGCGTCGGCCACCGCGGTACCGAGCGGCTTTTGGAGTTCTGGGAAAAGGCAGTGGCCACCCCGGACCACATCGAGTTCCGCTTCGACCGCGGGATCGCCGCCGGCGACGAACTACTGTGCATCGGCACCATGCGCACGCATATGGGCGAGAACATCATGGACATCGACATCGCCGTGGACTACCGCGTCGACTCCGACGGCCGCCTGGTCTCCCTCCGCGCCTTCTGGGAACAGGACGTCGCGCTGACCTCGGGCCTGCGGCCGCTCACCGACGACGACAAAGCCGCCATCGCCGGCGCACTCCGGAAGGACAACTGAAATGGCACGCGTAGTGGACGTCGAATTCTCCGTCCCGGTCTCCTTCTCCCCCGTCGACCAGTACATCTCGATCGCCCGCGGCGCCGAGGCCGCCGGATTCGACCGGGTCGTCCTGCCGGATTCCCTGTTCCATCCGCGTCGTCAGGACAAGGACTACCCGTACACGCCGGACGGCTCGCGCATGTGGGACGAGAATACCGAGTGGGTCGAGCCACTGATCGCCTCCGCCGCGATGGGCGGGGCCACCTCGACCATCCGGTTCTCCCCGCAGGTGCTCAAGGTCGGGCCGCGGAACCCGCTGCTGTTGACCCGGCAGGTCGCCTCCGTCGCACTGATGACCGGCAGCCGGCTCGACCTGGGCGTGGGGATCGGTTGGGACCCCAACGAGTTCGAATGGTGCGGCGCCCCGTTCAAAGGTCGCGGCAAGCGGGTCGACGAGTCGCTGATGATCATGCGCGAGGGACTGAAGGGCGAGTGGATGAAGTTCCACGGCGACCACTTCGACTTCGATGAGCTCATCTTCACCCCGGCCCCGTCCGAGCAGGTGCCGTTCTACGTGGGTGGACACACCGAGATAGCCCTCAAACGTGCGGCACGGATCGGCCAGGGCTGGACCAGCGCGATGATGAAGTTCGACGAGATCGCGGCCACCGTCACGCGCCTGCGCGAGTTGCTCGAGGCCAGCGGCCGCTCGCTCGCCGACCGCGGCGACGGCAAGCCCTTCGCCATCCAGGTGGTCTGCCTGGACAGGTTCGGCACCCGTGGTTTCACCGAGCTGGCCGAGGCCGGGGTCACGGACATCATCGTGTTGCCGTGGATGATCGAGGGACTCGGCTACGACGCCACGGCCCAGCAGAAGATCGATTCGCTCCACCGGTTCGGCGAGAAGTACGGCCTCCCCGGCTGACACCCGGCCTGCGGTGCCGCTCAGGCGGGCACGCGCGCAGCGATGTCGTGGTGCCGCCCGAGCTAGGACAGCCGGTCCCGCTCGGGGCGCCTCCTTCGCCGCGTACGCCCCCCACCTCCCGCGGGAGCGACTGCCCCCCGTGCGAGGGCGACCCCGGAAACACGTCAGCCCCGGCCCGGCCTGCGACAACAGACGAGACCGGGGCTGCTCGGCCGCTGCAGGGTGCGCGGCCGTGGGTGCGGGTGTCAGCTCAGTGAATGACCGGGCACTTGAAGTCGACCTTCCAGTCCTGGATGGCGTTGAGCCAGCCCGAACGCAGGCGGGTCGCGTCGCCCATCGAGGTGATGTCGGGCATGTGGTCGGCGATCGCGTTGAAGATCAGCTCGATCTGCAGCTTCGCCAGGTTGGCGCCGATGCAGTAGTGCGGGCCGTTACCGCCGAACGTCAGGTGCGGGTTCGGGTCGCGCAGGATGTTGAAGGTGAACGGATCCTCGAAGACCTCCTCGTCGAAGTTCGCCGAGCCGTACATGATCGCGGCTCGGTCGCCCTTCTTCATGGTCACGCCGCCGATCTCGACATCCTCGGTGGCGGTGCGCTGGAACGAGGAGATCGGCGAGGCCCAGCGGAGGATCTCGTCGTAGGTGGTCTCCGGGCGCTCGGTCTTGAACAGCTCCCACTGGTCCGGGTTCTCCAGGAACGCGATCATGCCGTGGGTCGTGGCGTTACGGGTGGTCTCGTTGCCGGCCACCGCGAGCAGCACCACGAACCAGCCGAACTCGTCCGCGGAGAGCTTCTCGCCGTCGACGTCGGCCTGGACCAGCTTGGTCACCAGGTCGTCCCGCGGGTCGACCTCGCGCTTGGCGGCCAACTCCATGGCGTAACCGAGGATCTCGGCGTTGGCGGCGTTGGACTCGTCCGCCAGTTCCGGGATGTCGTAGCTGGTCATCTTGTTGGACCACTCGAAGATCTGGTGGCGGTCCTCCTGCGGGATACCGATGAGCTCGGCGATGGCCTGCAGCGGGAGCTCGGAGGCCACCTCGGTGATGAAGTCCCCCCCGCCCTTGGCGGCGGCGGTCTCCACGATACTCCGCGCCTTCTCGGCGAGGTTCTCACGCATCTTCTCGATGTTCCGCGGGGTGAACCCCTTGGAGATGATGCGGCGGTACTTCTTGTGCTCGTCCCCGTCCTGGTTGATGAAGAGGAATCGCGTCATCTCGACGATCTCGCGCTCGGTCCCGGGCGCGAAGCGAGGGATGGCGGTGTTCTCCCAGCTGGAGAAGACCTCGTTGGTGCGCCGGGAGATCTCCTTGACGTCTGCGTGCTTGGTGACGACCCAGTAGCCGTCGTCGTCGTACCCGTCCGCACCCGGCTCGTTGGCGCACCACCAGATCGGCTCGGTCTGCCGCAGGTGCATCCACTCCGGATGCGGAAGTCGCTTCTGGTAGAGCTCCGGGTCGGTGAAGTCGAACCCCTCGGGAATGGTGACTGGCTGCACTGGCACTCCTTGGCCGCGTCGGTTTGCGTCAGGTGTTCACTCCCACAACCCGGATACTGCGAACCCCTCGCCCGGGCTGTAATCTAGAACACGTTCCATACACCATACTAGAACACGTTCAGCTCCGGCCAGGCCTACCTCCGGCCGGATTCCCGGAAGGAAAACCATGGGAAATCCCGTCATCGTCGAGGCCGTGCGCACCCCGATCGGCAAGGCCCGCGGCGCGCTGTCGGGCCTCCACCCCGCGCACCTGCTGGGCGCCTCCCAGAAGGAGGTCATCCGCCGCGCAGGCATCGACGCCGCCCTGGTCGAGCAGGTCGTCGGCGGCTGCGTGACCCAGGCCGGTGCGCAGGGCAACAACGTCACCCGCGGCGCCTGGCTCGCCTCCGGCCTGCCCTGGCAGACCGCGTGCACGACCATCGACTGCCAGTGCTCGTCCGCGCAGCAGGCCAACCACTTCATCGCCAACCTCATCCACGCGGGCGCCATGGACGTCGGCATCGCCTGCGGCGTCGAGTCGATGAGCTGGATCGCGCTCCGCGCGGCCGTCGGCAACGGCGAGAACGGCATGCCCCGCCCCGACGACTGGACGGTGGATCTGCCGGACCAGTTCACGGCCGCCGACCGGATCGCCAAGCGTCGCGGCCTGAGCCGCGCCGACCTCGAGGAGCTGGGCGTCCGGTCGCAGGCCAATGCGCAGCGCGCGTGGGACGAAGGCCGGTTCGATAGGGAGACCTTCGCCGTCGACGCCCCCGAGCGCCTCAAGGACGGCACCTACACCGGCGAGACGGTGACCGTCACCCGCGATCAGGGCCTGCGGGAGACCACCGCCGAGGCGCTCGCCGGCCTCACTCCGGTCCTCGAGGGCGGCCTGCACACCGCCGGCACCTCGAGCCAGATGTCCGACGGCTCGGCAGCGGTCCTGCTCATGGATGAGGACGTCGCCAAGGCGCACGGCCTCAATCCCCGCGCGCGAATCGTCCACCAGGCTCTGGTCGGCGGCGAGCCCGAGTACCACCTCGACGGCCCGGTCCAGGCCACGCAGCGCGTCCTCGACCGCTCGGGCATGTCGATCGGCGACTTCGATCTGTTCGAATGCAACGAGGCGTTCGCCTCCGTGCTCCTAAGCTGGGCGCAGGTGCATGGGCCCGACATGGACAAGGTCAACGTCAACGGGGGTGCCATCGCGATCGGCCACCCCGTCGGCAGCACCGGGTCGCGGCTCATCACCACCGCCCTACACGAGCTCGAGCGCACGGACGGCGAGCGCGCGCTCATCACGATGTGCGCGGGAGGCGCCCAGGCGTCGGCGAGCATCATCGAGAGGATCTGACATGAGCGACGTCATCCAGATGGCGACGAGCAGGCGGCGGGAGATCTTCGCCGCGGTGTCGTCGGCCGACGGCCCCGAGGACGCGGTGGGGGCGGTCGCGAGCCTGCTGTCCGTGTCCGCCGACGAGGCGCGACAGGTACTCAAGGCCCCCCTCGAGGCGTTCACCGGTTCCGCGACCGGCGCGCCCGACGGGGAGGCCGGGCAGGGTTTCGCGCTCCGCCCGTTCACCGAGTCGGAGGACCACACCGCGCTCTATCACTCTCGCTCGTCGGACTCCACGTCCGCGACCGGAGGCGCCTGGGACCGTGAGAAGACCGAGCAGGAGCTCCGGGACGGCCTGGACCGCATCGAGGCTGAATCCGCTATGTGGTTCGTCGCCGTCGACACCGAACGCGACGCCCTTGTCGGCCTCGTCTTCGGCGAGCAGATCAACGACGGCGACGTCGACGTGGCCATCTGGATCCGGCCCGAAGAGCGCAAGAAGGGCTTCGGCCTCCGGTCGCTTAAGGAGAGCCGCCGCGAACTGGCGGCGTTCTTCCCCGGCAAGCACGTGATCGTCCGCGCTCCCCTGTCCGCGAACAAGTGACCGAGCACCACTCCCGCCCCGAGACAGGGGTCGACGACCCGCGGCGTGGCGCGCCGTGGGTCGTCGGCGTCATCAAGGTGATGTCGCGGGTCAACACGTGGGCCTACCGGGTCTCCGGTGGACGGCTCGGTGGGTCGTGGCGGGTGGGGTCGGCGCTCCGCGCGCCGGTCCCCGTGTGCCTGCTCACGACCACGGGCCGCAAATCCGGCGAGCCCCGGACCGTCCCACTGCTGCACTTCCCCGACGGCGACCGGGTATTGCTCGTCGCCTCCCAGGGCGGGCTGCCCAAGCACCCTCAGTGGTACCTCAATGTTCTCGCCGACCCGGCCGTCACCGTCCAGGTGGGTCGCCGTAGCCGGGCGATGACGGCGAGAGAGGCCACATCGGCCGAGCGGGACGAACTCTGGCCGAGGCTCGTCGAGCGTTACGCGGACTTCGCCGACTACCAGGCCAACACGAGCCGGGTCATCCCGGTCATCATCTGCGAACCCGCCCACTGAGCGTTCAGTCCCCACCAGCAGCCGGGCCTCCCCTCGAGAGGCCCGGCCGCTTTGCCGTGGTCGTCTCCCACTGCCTGCCGTCGCGGGCCGGGAAGTTAAGGGCGCTCCCATGTTTTGTGCGCTTCCGAACCGCCTCACCGGTACCTTTAGATAACAGGAAGCACATCTTTGTCGCTTCCTGAATAAAACCTTGACTTGCATTGAGGCTTAAGAGACTCTAACTTTTGGAATCGCGTGGGACCTGCGCGAACGTCGTCTCGCCATCTCGTCGGCGGGCAGCTCTCAGGGGAAGGCACTTTTATGAACAAGTCCACCTAGGTTGACGCGGTCGCGGCATCCGTGGTGCTGGCCGCGGCCGGCACGAACGGCGTCGCCAACGCACAGATCATCGACTCCGCCAGCGTCACCAGCATGCTCGGCGAGCTCCTCCAGTCCGGCTCCGCGGGGGGCGGGCTCCCCACCGACTCAGCCGGCCTTCCCACGGACTCCGCGGGCTTGAACCCACTGGCCGGATCCTCGGACCTCACCGAGGGCGCCATCCCCGGCTCGTCGGATCTGGAGCCGCTCGCCGGCTCGCAGGCTTTCACCTCCTCGGAACCCACGCTCAGCACCGACCCGCTCGGCGGGTCCTCGGACCTGCCCGCGCTCAGCACGGCGCCGCTCGCCGGGTCCGCTCAGCTGCCGGGCCTGGAGGGTTCGCTCAGCACCCTCACCCTGTCCACCGACGTCATCGGCGACGTGGGCTCGGACAACCTCGGGCCGCTGTCCACGGATCTGTTCGCCACGGGCTCGGACGGGATGCAGCCGCTGTCCACCGAGCTCATCGGTGGCTCGACGGCCAACACCCCCCTGTCTGCGGACCTCATCACCACCGGTTCGACCGCTGAGACCCCGCTCGCCCTGTCGGTGGATCTCATCGGCGGTTCCACGGCCACCACGCCGCTGGTCCTGTCCGTCGACCTCATCAACACGGGCTCGGACGGAATGCAGCCGCTCTCGACCGAGCTCATCGCCACGGGCTCCGACGACATGGCGCCGCTGTCCACCGACCTGCTCGGCGGGTCGTCGGATCTCGCTCCGCTGACCGGGTCGACCGGCATGACCCCGCTGATCACCTCCGTCGGCATGGAGCCGCTGTCCACCGAGCTCAACCTGCTGGGTGGCTCCGCCGAGCTGCCGGCCCTGTCGGCCGAGTTCCCGGATGGGTCGACCGAGGGCATCGGCGGCTCCGCCGTGCTCGTCGGTAAGGGACTGCAGGGCTCGCTGACCAACGGCTCCGCCAACGAGATCACCGAACCGGTGGGCGGGTCGATCACCGACGGCGGTGCACTGTCGCCGATCATCGGCTCCATCGCCGAGGGCGGCGTCCTGCCGGCGCTCGCGGGTTCGATGTCCGACATCTCCGGCTCGATCTCGGGCAATGGCGGATCGACCGGGCAGAGCTCGGACACCATCAACGGCTCGGCCGGCGGCGGCGCCGGCGTGCTCCTCGGTTCGGTCGAGGAGCTGACCACGGTCAACGGGTCGCTCACCGCGTTCACGGGATCGCTGGCCAACGGCTCCCCGCAGGGAACCACCTCCACCAACCTCGGTTCCACGATGGGTACCGCCGCCTCCATGGAGGCGGGCGGCAGCCTCCTGCCCGTGCTCGCGGTGACCGCGGTCGCCGGCGGCGGCGCCGCCATCGCCACCGCCACCGCGACCGGGGCGTTGCCCTCCCGCCGCTGCCGACCCTCTGCGACCTGCCGTCGGCGCAGGTAGACCAGCTGGCAGCGCTCGGATCCGCGGACGCCCAGCGCTGCACTCCCGGCAGCTGAGTCGCGTCAGCCCCTCCACGATGCCGTAGACAGAGGCCCGTAGACAGACGAGAGAGCCCCGCACCGTGACGGTGCGGGGCTCTCTCGTGCCCGGTCCCCTGCGACTGGCGTCAGCGGGCGCCGTACACGGGGACCGGGGTGGGCGACTCGTCGAGCAGGCGGGGCACGACCGACCCGAGCTCTGCAGGATCCCACTTCGCGCCCTTGTCTTCGGACGCCGCGCGCTGCCACCCGTCGCAGACGGTGACGTTGCCACCTTCGACCTCGAAGACGCGGCCGCTCACCTGCGACGACTCCTCGGACCCCAGCCACACGACCAGCGGCGAGATGTTGGCCGGGTCCATCACGTCGAACGACCCGTCCTCGGGGGCTGCCATCTGGGAGGCCATCTCCTCCCCCGCGGAGGTCGTCATGCGGGTGCGAGCGGACGGGGCGATCGCGTTGGCGGTGACCCCGTAGCCCTTCATCTCGGCGGCGGTCTGGATGGTCAGCAGCGCGATGCCAGCCTTGGCGGTGGCGTAGTTGCCCTGGCCGACCGACCCGAACAGGCCCGCCCCAGACGAGGTGTTGATGACCCGGGCCTGGCGCGGGCGGCCGGCCTTGGACTCGGCGCGCCAGTACTCCGCCGCGTGCCGCAGCGGCGCGTAGTGGCCCTTGAGGTGGACGGTGATGACGTTGTCCCAGTCGCTCTCGCTCATGCCGACGAGCATCTTGTCGCGCAGGAAGCCGGCGTTGTTGACCAGCACGTCCAGCCCACCGAAGGTGTCGATAGCCTGCTGGACGAGGTCGCGGGCACCCTCCCACGAGGAGATGTCGTTGCCGTTGACGACGGCGTCGCCGCCAGCGGCCTTGATCTCCGCCACGACCTGCTCCGCCGGGGACTCGCCGACGTTCGACCCGTCCAGGCCGGCGCCGAGGTCGTTCACGACGACCTTGGCCCCCTCCGCCGCGAAGGCGAGCGCGTGCTCACGGCCGATTCCGCGGCCGGCGCCGGTGACGATGACGACGCGTCCGTCGCAGATTCCCATGACAATCTCCTTGTTCTGAGTGATCAGTGCTTGTTGTCGGCTGTGGACGCCGAGAGGAAGGCCGGCTTCTCGCCGCCCCCGTGGACCAGCAACTCGGCGCCCGTGATGTAGGCGGCCAACGGCGAGGCCAGGAAGGCCGCGGCCCGGCCAACGTCCTTCGGCTCGGCCATCCGCCCCATCGGAATGGTCGCGTCGACGGCGGCGACCCCCTCGGCGTCCCCGTAGTGCATCTCGGCCAGCTCCGTCTTGACCGGGCCCACCACCACCGAGTTGATGCGGACCGCGGGCGCCCACTCCACGGCGAGGGACTGAGTGAGCGAGTCGAGGCCCGCCTTCGCGGCGCCGTACGAGGCCGTGCCCGGGGACGGGCGATGACCCGAAACGGACGAGATGTTGACGATCGCCCCTCCGGTCGGCTGCATCACGCGGTTCGCCTCCTGCGCCACGGTCAGCGCGGACAGGAGGTTCAGCGCCACGATCTTCGAGTGGAAGTTGGCGCTCACGTCGGCGGCGAGGGCGAACGGTGCTCCGCCGGCGTTGTTGACGACCACGTCGAGACGGCCGTGGCGGTCGACGATGTCGTCGACCAGGGCGCGGACCGCGTCGGCATCGCGGAGGTCGACCGAGTGGAACTCCTGGTCGGCGGCATCCGAGACCTCGTCGGCGGGACGACGCGCGCACGTGATGACGACGGCCCCGGCCTCACGAAAAACAGTGCTGATGCCGGCACCCACGCCGCGCACGCCGCCCGTGATGAGGACGACCTTCCCCGCCAGACCCAGATCGATGTTCGTCATGCGTGCTAGCCTACCAAGCAAGCGTTTGGTTAGTCACCGCGCCGTCGAGGACGACGGTGGCGTGCGAAGGGAGCTCCATGGGCATCAAGGTCGACACGGGTGCGGACGGGATAGCCACCGTCACGGTCGACTACCCCCCTGTCAACGCCATCCCGTCAGCGGGATGGTTCGAACTCGGTGAGCAGATCCTCGCCGCGGGCCGCGACCCCGAGGTCCACGTGGTGATCCTGCGGGCCGAGGGTCGTGGGTTCAACGCCGGCGTGGACATCAAAGAGATGCAGGACTTCGAGGGCTTCGACCACCTGCTCGCCGCCAACCGCGGCTGCTACGTGGCCTTCAACGCCGTATACGAGTGCGCGGTCCCCGTGATCGCCGCGGTCAACGGCTTCTGCGTCGGCGGCGGGATCGGCCTAGTCGGCAACGCGGACTGCATCGTCGCCTCCGACGACGCCGTGTTCGGCCTGCCGGAGGTGGACCGCGGAGCGCTCGGCGCCGCCACCCACCTGTCACGCATGGTCCCTCCGCACATGCTGCGCACTCTGTACTACACCTCCCGCAACGTCACCGCGCAGCAGTTGCACTCGTGGGGCACGGTCTACGACGTCGTGCCGCGCGACCAGCTCGACGCCGCGGCCCGCGAGCTGGCGGAGGCGATCGCCGCCAAGGACACCCGCGTTATCCGGGCGGCCAAGGAGGCCATCAACCATATCGATCCGGTCGACGTGAAGTCCTCGTACCGCATGGAGCAGGGCTTCACGTTCGAGCTCAACCTCGCCGGCGTGGCCGACGAGCACCGTGACGAGTTCGTCAAGAGCGGTACGAATCTGGATAAACGAGTCAAGCGATCCGAGAGGACGGGCGAGAACAAGTGAGTAGCACCCCCACCCCGCGCGACAAGCGCACGAGCCTCGACGAGGCCGTCGCGCGCCTCGAGAGCGGTATGACCATCGGTATCGGCGGCTGGGGTTCGCGTCGCAAGCCGATGGCCCTGGTCCGCGCGATCCTCCGCCGCGAGGATCTCACCGATCTGTCCGTCATCACCTACGGTGGCCCGGACCTCGGTCTGCTCTGCTCGGCCGGCAAGGTCTCCAAGGCCTACTACGGCTTCGTCACCCTGGACTCAGCTCCGTTCTACGACCCGTGGTTCGCCCGTCGCCGCACCGAGGGCTCGATCATCTCCCGTGAGATGGACGAGGGCATGGTCCGCGCCGGCCTCACCGCCGCCGCTCAGCGCCTGCCGTTCCTGCCCACGCGCGCCGGTCTGGGTTCCGACGTCTTCCGCTTCTGGGGCGACGAGCTCAAAACCATCGACTCCCCGTACGACTTCGAGGGCAAGACCGAGACCTTGGTCGCGATGCCCGCGTTGCGCATGGACGCCGCGCTCATCCACCTGGATAAGGCCGACAAGCACGGCAACGCGGCGTTCACCGGTGCCGACGGCTACTTCGACGACCTGTACGCCATGGCCGCCGACACCGTCCTGCTCGAGGCCGATGAGATCGTCGACTCCGCCGACGCACTCATGAACGAGGTCGGACCGCAGCGCATGCTGATCAGCCGCATGTTCGTCGACACCGTCTCCGAGGCACCGAATGGCGCCCACTTCACCTTCGCCGGTGGCTACGCCCGCGACGAGGCGTTCCAGAAGCACTACGCCGCGTCCGCGAAGGAAGAGGACTCGTGGAAGGCGTTCGTCGACGAGTTCCTGTCCGGGACCGAGGAGGACTACCAGAAGGCCGTCACCGCGTTCGCGGAGAAGGCCGCTGCCGAGAAGGCCGCCGAGAAGGGAGCCAAGTGATGTCCGACGTCACCACCCAGTCCGCCACGAGGGCCGAGTACTGCGCTGTCGCGTGCGCGGAGATCTTCGCCGGCGCCGGTGAGATCTTCGCCTCGCCCATGACCCCGATGGCCACCATCGGGGCGCGCCTGGCCCGACTCACCACCGAGCCCGACCTGCTCATCACCGACGGCGAGTACCGCTTCCTCGGCCAGACCCCGCCGCTGGGCAAGACCATCGACTTCGAGGGCTACATCCCGTTTCCCCGCGTCTTCGACGTCCTGCAGGCCGGCACCCGCCATGTCGTGATGGGCGCCAACCAGATCGACCGGTTCGGCAACCAGAACCTGTCCGCCTTCGGTGACGACGTGCAGAAGCCGACCCGCCAGATGTTCGGCCTGCGCGGGGCCCCCGGCAACACGATCAACCACGCCACCAGCTACTGGGTCGGCAAGCACTCCTCGCGCGTGTTCACCGAGAAGGTCGACGTGGTCTGCGGCATCGGCTACGACCGCTACACCGAGGGCGACCCGGCGTTCCGCTACCACCATCTCCACCGCGTGGTTTCCAACCTCGGCGTGTTCGACTTCGGCGGCACCGACCACAGCATGCGCGCGCTGAGCCTGCACCCGGGCGTGACCGCCGACGAGGTCGCCGAGAGCACCGGTTTCGTGATCGAGGGCCTCGCCGACGCAGCGGTCACCCGCGATCCCTCGGCCGAGGAGCTGCGCATCATTCGTGAGGTGCTGGACCCCCGCGGGTTCCGCGACCGTGAGGTGTCAGCCGCGTGAGCGCTCCCACCATCACGACCGCGTTCACCGAGCTCGTCGGCGTCCAATACCCCATAGTCCAGACGGGCATGGGCTGGGTCTCCGGACCCGAATTGACCGCCGCGACCGCCAACGCCGGCGGTCTGGGCATCATCGCCTCGGCCACGATGACCTACGCCGAGCTCGAGGACGCCATCGTGCGGACGAAGAAGCTCACCGGCAAGCCCTTCGGCGTCAACCTCCGGGCGGACGCCGAGGACGCCGCCGAGCGGTGCGAGCTGATGATCCGCCACGGGGTGAAGGTCGCGTCGTTCGCCCTCGCGCCCAAGCCGGAGCTGATCGCCAGGCTCAAGGAGAACGGCCTCGTCGTCGTCCCCTCCATCGGTGCCGCTAAGCACGCCGTCAAGGTCGCCTCCTGGGGCGCCGACGCGGTTATCGTCCAGGGCGGTGAGGGCGGCGGACACACCGGCCAGGTCGCCACCACCCTCCTGCTCCCCAGCGTCATCGACGCGCTCGGCGGCGCGGGGAACACCTCGATCCCCGTCGTGGCCGGCGGCGGGTTCTTCGACGGACGCGGCCTGGTCGCGGCGCTGTCCTACGGCGCCGCCGGCGTCGCGATGGGAACACGGTTCCTCCTCACCAGCGATTCGAAGGTGCCGGACGCGGTGAAGAAGCAATACCTCGAGCGGGGCCTGCAGGAAACGGTCGTCTCCACCCGCGTCGACGGCATGCCGCACCGCGTCCTGCGGACGGGCCTGGTCAACGCGCTGGAGTCCGCAAGCCCCCTCAAAGGGCTGACCGCGGCGGTGCAGAACGCTAATAAGTTCAAGTCCATGACGGGCATGAAGTGGCAGCAGCTCGCCAGGGACGGCCTCAACATGAAGAAGGCCACCGACCGCACCTGGCAGCAGATCGTCATGGCCGCCAACACGCCCATGCTGCTCAAGGCCGGCCTGGTCGAGGGCAACACCGATGCCGGTGTGCTCGCATCCGGGCAGGTCGTCGGCATGATCGACGACCTGCCGAGCTGCGACGAGCTGATCCAGCGGATCATGGCGCAGGCGCACGAGCGCCTCGCGGCGCTCCGCGCCCTGGGCTGACGGCCCGCTCGACCGTCGCCACCGACGCACCCGCACGGCCCGCTGGGTCGGCGGGTTCGTCGCATTTGGTGCGTACCCGGAACATGAGGGGAGTCTTGGCATATCCTGAGAAACGTCCCCGCACGCGCGGGCTCATATCCCCCACCCCTCCCGGAGGACCCCATGCCTTCTGTTCGTACCGCCGTCCGCGCGGCCGCCGTCCTCGGCGCCACCGCCGCCCTGACCGTCGCCGGTGCCGGCGCGGCGTCGGCCGCCACCGCATCGAGCCCTGTCGTCGAGGGCAACACGATTTCCATCACCTTCGAGAATGACGGTCTCGGAGATGTCGCTACCTGCGTCGCCGCCGTCGCACCCACAGCTGAAGCCGCAACCTTCGCCAGCAAGCTCGCCGCCATCTCGACCCTCGACCTCGGTGCAATCACCGAGCTTCTGAGTGGCGACACCGTCGCCACGTTCCTTCGCAGCCCGCTGAATTCACCCATCGCCAATGTCACTCTCGGCGACGTGACCGTCTCGGCCACGGTCGAGTCCGGCGTCTACTCCGCCGTTACCTACTGCGTGCCCGGCGAGCCGTCCATCACCCCGCTCGTCGTCGTCGGCAACCCGCTTGACGCAGCTCTCGGCAGCCTGGGCGCGATGAGCTCCGGCGAGGGTGCTGGCCTCGACACCCTCTCGTCCGTCCTCGGCGGAGGAGACACTGAAGGCGCACTCGACCTGGGCACTCTCTCTTCTGCACAGGGCGAGACCGAGAACTGACCTCAATCGCGCTAAATCGCGTCCCACGCTGCCCGGCCGGGTCCGCCCCGGCCGGGCATCGTCGTTCACCGGGCGGACGGCCTGCGCCTGTGTAACACTGAGCGCAACCTGAGCGACAGGTGTGATGAGCACCACCGACCATCCTTTACCTCACGTAGGAGTGCCCATGTCCCTCGCAAAGAAGATCGCCGCAGGATTCGCCGCCGTCGGCATGGCCGCCGGCCTCACCGTAGCCGGCGCCGGTGCCGCGAACGCCGCGGTCCCGGTTCCGCACGTGTTCGGCAACCAGGTCGTCGTCGACATCACGCAGCCGCTGCCGGGCCAGACGTGCCTCGGCATGCTCGTCCCGCCCGCCGCGGGTGCTGACGTGGCCGGCGCGGCCATCGCCGGGGGCGGCGATCTCATGGCCATCATCCGGACGCTCGGCAACCGCGGCGACGTGGTCGCGCTGCGCGGCCCGGGCGTGCCCGGCATCTTCACCCTCCCCATGACGCTGCCCGGTCAGCCGGGCCGGCTGGTCGCCGAGAACGTGCCGTCCAACGTCTACGCGCTCGCGGTGATCTGCCTGAGCAACAACGGCCCGGCCGAGCCGCACCTGTTCCCCGCCGTGGTCGGCGGTCCGCTGGACGCGTTCGCCGGTAGCGCTGGTGGCAGCACCGGAATCACCCCCGCTCCCGTCCAGGGCGGCGGCACCACCGGCTCCCTCAACGGCCTCGGCTCCTGACGCACCGCATGCCCGGCCTCGCCGGCGCAGAGAGAAGGGCCCCGCACCGGGTGGTGCGGGGCCCTACTCCATGTCAGTGGCGCTGTCAGGCGTCCAGTCGCTCGATGATCGTGACGTTGGCGGTGCCGCCGCCCTCGCACATGGTCTGCAGGCCGTAGCGGCCGCCGCTGCGCTCGAGTTCGTTGAGCATCGTGGCGAACAGCTTGGCTCCCGTGGCGCCGAGCGGGTGGCCCAGGGCGATGCCGCCGCCGTTGGGGTTGACGCGGGCCGGGTCGGCGCCCGTCTCCTTGATCCAGGCGAGGACGACGGGGGCGAACGCCTCGTTGATCTCCACGACGTCGATGTCGTCGATCGACAGGCCGGTCTTCTCCAGCGCCCACTTGGTGGCGGGGATCGGCGCGGAGAGCATCATCACCGGGTCGTCGCCGCGAACGGTGAGGTGATGGATGCGGGCGCGGGGCTTGAGCCCGTACTTCTCGACGGCCTCGGCGGAGGCCAACAGGCCGGCGGAGGCGCCGTCACAGATCTGGGAGGCGACGGCGGCGGTGAGCGAACCACCCTCGGCCAGCACCGGCAGGGAGGCCATCTTCTCGAGGGTGGTCTCCCGGGTGGTCTCGTCGGCCTCGAGGCCTGCCATCGGCACGTACTCGTTCGCGAAGCGGCCGGCGGCGATCGCGGCACGAGCGCGCTCGTGCGACTGGAGGGCCCACTTCTCCATCTCCTCGCGCGAGATGCCCCACTTGTCGGCCATCATCTGCGCGCCGTTGAACTGGGAGATCTCCTGGGAGCCGAAGCGCTCGACCCAGCCGGTGGAGCCGGTGAACGGGTCGTCGAAGCCGAACTCGCGGCCGGCGAGCATGGCCGAGGAGATGGGCAGGGCGCTCATGTTCTGCACGCCGCCGAACAGGATGACGTCCTGGGTGCCGGACCAGATGGCCTGGGCGCCGAAGTGGATGGCCTGCTGGCTCGAGCCGCACTGGCGGTCGACGGTGGTGCCCGGCACGCCGAGCGGCATCCCGGCGGCGAGCCACGCGGAGCGGGCGATGTTTCCGGCCTGGGGGCCGATGGTGTCGACGCAGCCGAAGATGACGTCGTCGACGACCTCCGGGTCGATCCCGGTGCGCTCGACGACGGCCCGGATCACGTGCGCGCCGAGGTCGGCCGGGTGCTGCCCCGACAGGCTTCCGGCGCGCTTGCCGACGGGGGTGCGGACGGCGTCGATCACGTAGGCCTCACGGCCGGTCACGCTGGTCATGGATCTCCTCGGGGTGGGTGAGAAAGGTCAGCCGACGGTGAGGCCGTCGAGAACGATGTTGAGGTACTGGTCGGCGATCGCCGCGTGGTCGTTGTCGTCGTCTGGCCGGTACCAGCGGACGGCGACCCACACGGTGTCGCGGAGGAAGCGGTAAGTCAGGCGCACGTCGAGGTCGCCCCGGAAATCCCCGGACTCCATCCCCCGCCTCAGCACGTCGGTCCACATCTCGCGGAACTCGGTGTTGCGCTCGCGCAGGTAGTCGAATCGCGGGTTGCCGCGGAGGTGCTTGAGCTCGTCCTGGTAGATGGCCACCTCGTTGCGGTCGCGGTGGATGGCCTCGAACGACGCGCGGACCAGCGCTTCCAGGGTCGCGCGCGGGCCGAGCCCGGAGCCGACGATCCTTCGGTACTCGCCGAAGAGCGCGTCGAGGAAGCCACGCAGGATCTCGTCGACGATCGCCTCCTTGGAGGCGAAGTGGTGGTACAGACTTCCCGAGAGGATGCCCGCGGCGTCGGCGATGTCGCGGACGGTGGTCGCGCGCAGGCCGCGTTCTGCGAAGAGTTCCGCCGCGATGGACAGGAGTTCCTCACGCCTGGTCGTACTGCTCATGCGCCCACACTACCAACCAAGCACTTGCTAGGTAACGGCGTGCCCTCCGCATCTCGTGCGATCGAGACGCCCTGGGACGCCAGAGCCCTGTCGCTCATGGTGTGGATAACATTCATCCAGCAATCCGGCTGGTTAGTGGAAGCGGCGTCAGGCGCGCTGCGAGGAGATGGAGACGACCTCACCGGTGAGGTAGGTGGTGTAGTCGCTGGCGAGCATCGCGATGGTGGCGGCGACCTCCCACACGTCGGCGGCGCGGCCGAAGGCCTCCTTGGCGGCGAGTTCGTCGAGCAGCTCGGCCGAGGCGGACTTCTCGAGGAACTTGTGGCGCGCGATGGACGGGGCGATCGCGTTGATACGCACTCCGAAGTCCGCGCCCTCGATGGCCGAGCACCGCGTCAGGGCCATGACACCGGCCTTCGCGGCCGCGTAGTGGGCCTGGGCGCGCTGGGCGCGCCAGCCCAGGACGGAGGCGTTGTTGACGATCACACCGTTGTGCGGGGCGTCGCGGAAGTAGCGCAGCGCGGCGCGGGTGGCGCGGAATGTGCCGTTGAGCGTGATGTCGAGGACGCGGTCCCAATCCTCGTCGGTCATGTCGACCAGCTCGGTCTCGCCACCCAGTCCGGCGTTGTTGATGAGCACGTCAACGCGGCCGAGCTTCTCGGCGGCGCCGGAGATCAGCGCGTCGACATCGGAGGTGGACTGCACGTTGCAGGTGATCGCCTCGAACTGCTTCTCGGGGAACTCCGCGGCGAGCGCGTCGCGGGCCTCGTTCATGCGCCGCTCGTGGAAGTCGGAGACCAGGACGTCGGCGCCCTCGAGCGCGGCTCGACGGGCCGCGGAGAAGCCGATGCCGGTGCCGGCGGCGGCCGTCACGATGACCTTCTTGCCCTTGAGCAGCCCGTGGCCCGGGGTCTCCTCGGGGACCGCTGCGAGGGGGGACTTGTGTTGGGTCATGACGGCCTGGCCTCTCGGGGTAGTCCGAGCACGCGCTCGGAGATGATGTTGCGCTGGATCTCGTTGGATCCGCCGTAGATGGTGTCGGAGCGGGTGAACAGGAAGAGTCGCTGCCACTGGGCGAGCTCGAGGTTCTCCGGGTCGCGGAGGTCGTTGGGGACGCCCTCGGAGGTATGGGTGGGCCCGGTGAGCGACTCGGCGCCCTGGACCTCCATCGCGAGTTCTCCCAGGTCGCGGTGCCAGTTGGCCCAGAGCAGCTTGGCCGCGGAGGCGTTGCCGCCGGAGGAGTCGCGCTCGGCGAGCGTGCGCAGCGCGTGGGCGCGGATCACCTTGAGGCCGATCCACGCGCGGGTGATGCGCTCGCGCACGGCGGGCACCTCGGCGCTGCCGTTGGCGCGCGCCATGGCGGTGATCTGCTCGAGTTCGCGGGCGAAGCCGACCTGCTGGCCGAGCGTGGACACGCCACGCTCGAACTCGAGCAGGGTCATGGCCACCTTCCAGCCCTCGCCGCGCTCCCCCACGATCATCTCCGCATCGGTGACGGCGTCGTCGAAGAAGACCTCGTTGAACTCGGAGGTCCCGGTGAGCTGCTGGATCGGCCGGATCTCCACGCCGGGCTGGTCGAGCGGGACGAGCAGGAAGCTCAGGCCCTTGTGGCGGCTCGTCCCCTCCTCGGTACGGGCCACGACGAACGCCCACTGGCTCAGGTGGGCGAGCGAGGTCCACACTTTCTGACCGTGCAGGTGCCACTTGCCGTCCTCGCCCAGCCGGGCGGTGGTGGCGACGTTGGCCAGGTCGGATCCTGCGCCCGGTTCCGAATAGCCCTGCGCCCACAGTTCGGTGACGTCGATGATCCGCGGCAGGAAGCGGTCCTTCTGCTCCTGCGTGCCGTGGGCGATGAGCGTGGGGCCCAGCAGGGTCTCGCCGAGGTGGGACACGCGCGCGGGGGCGTCGGCCTTGGCGTACTCCTCGTGGAAGCGAACCTGCTGGCTCAGCGACGCGCCGCGTCCGCCGTGCTCGACGGGCCAGCCGACGCACGTCCAGCCGGCGGCCGCCATGTGCCGTTCCCACGCCAGGCGCTGGGGAAAGAACTCGTGTTCGCTCCCCGGCCCGCCGACGCCCTTGATCTCGGCGAACTCGCCCACGAGGTTGGCGTCCAGCCAGTCGCGGAACTCCGCGGCGAATTCGTCGTCGGTCATCTCCGCCGCGGGCGTGCCCTTCTCGGATGCCGTGCTCTCGGTCATGCCCACACACTACCAAGCACTTGCTTGGTTCGCCGGAACCGCCCTCTCCCCGGGGCGACGTGGAGTTGGATATCGCCATGACCTCCCCCACTCCCCTCACCGGCAGAGTCGCGTTCATCACGGGCGCCGCCCGGGCCCAGGGCAGGGCCCACGCCGTCCGGCTCGCCTCGGAGGGCGCCGACGTCGTCGTCTCCGACGTCTGCGCGCCGGTCTCCGACGCCGCGACGTACCCCGCACCCACGCCGGACGACCTCGCCGAGACGGTCCGCCTGGTCGAGGAGACCGGCCGCCGCGCGATCTCGGCGGTCCTCGACATCCGGGACCTCGCCGCGCTACAGGACCTGGTCTCCCGCACGATCGACACCTTCGGGCGGCTGGACATCCTGGTCGCCAACGCGGCCGTGCTCAGCTGGGGCCGGCTGTGGGAGATGCCGGAGGACGACTGGGACACGGTCATCGGCGTCAACCTCAGCGGGACGTGGCGGACGATCCGTGCGGCCGTCCCGGCGATGATCGAGGCGGGCAACGGGGGCTCGATCATCGTCGTCAGCTCGTCCGCGGGGCTCAAGGCCACGCCGGGCAACGGGCACTACTCGGCCTCCAAGGCGGGGCTGGTGGCACTGACGAACGCCCTCGCGCTCGAGGTGGGCGAGTACGGCATCCGCGTGAACTCGATCCACCCCTACTCGGTCGACACCCCGATGATCGACCCCGAGGCGATGGGCGAGCTCTTCGGCCGATTCCCCTCGTTCCTCCACAGCTTCTCGCCGATGCCGCTGAAGAACGCGCGGAGAGACGGCGCGAGCACCCTCTCCGACTTCATGCCGCCCGAGGAGGTCTCCGAGGTGGTCTCGTATCTCGCCGGCGACGGTTCGCGGTCGGTCTCCGGCGTCCAACTCACTGTCGACCGCGGGGCCCTGAAGTACTAGCGCCCGGCTCCCGCGGTCCGTGCCGGGCATCCGTACCAAGCACTTGCTTGGTAGGGTTGCCCGCGCCACACCCGCAGCCCCACCGAGGAGTCCGCGATGACCACCACCGTCGAGACCACGCCAGTCGAGACCTCTCCTGTTGAGAGCACTCCCGCCGCCCTGCGCCGGGCCGCCGAGACGTGGCCGGAGCGTGAGGCGATCGCCGACGTCCAGCCCGGCCAGCACACCCGGTGGACGTGGTCGCAGCTGCTCGACGAGGTGCGCCGTTTCGCCGCGGGGCTCGTCGCGCGCGGGGTCGAGCCGGGCGCCCGGGTCGTCATCTGGGCGCCGAACACGCGGCACTGGGTGGTCGCGTCGCTGGGCGTCCAGTTCGCGGGCGCGACGATGGTCCCGGCCAACACCCGCTACACCGGTAGCGAGACGCTCGAGATCGTCCAGCGCACCAACGCGGTCGCGGCTGTCGTCGCGGGGGCGTTCCTCGGCTCCGAGCGGATCGTCGACCTCGTCGACGCAGCCCGAACCACCGGGGCGGCAGAGGGCCCGCTCGCCGGCGCGACCACCCTGCGGACGATCGTCCGCATCCCTCTCGACGCCGGCGATACGGTCCGCGCGGGCGCGGGCGCCGCCGGGGGCGTCGACGTCCTCGACTTCGACGACCTCCGCGCGCTGGCCACCGACGACCTGCTCGCCCGGGCGGACGCCCGCGCGGACGCGGTGACGGGCGACGACGTCGCCGACATCCTGTTCACCTCAGGCACCACCGGTAAGAGCAAGGGTGTCGTGGCCCTGCACCGCCAGACCGTCGCGGGCTCGCGCGCGTGGGGCTCAAACAACGGGCTGACGGACCGGGACGGCTACCTCATCGCCAACCCGTTCTTCCACAGCTTCGGCTACAAGGCGGGCTTCCTGGCGTGCGTCCTGTTCGGGGTGACCATCGTCCCGCTGTCGGTCTACTCGACCACCGAGACCATGCGGCTGATCCGAGACGAGAAGATCACGATCCTCACCGGTGCGCCGACGATCTTCCAGACCCTGCTCGACGACCCGGCCCGCGGCGACTACGACCTGTCGTCGCTCCGCGTGGCGGTGACCGGCGCGTCGGTCGTGCCGGTGGCGCTCATCGAGCGGATGCAGTCCGACCTGGGCCTGGAGACGGTTATCACCGCGTACGGACAGACCGAGACGATGGGCTTCATCACCACCACCCGGACCGGCGACGACGATGTCACGGTCTCCACCACGTGTGGCCGCGCCTACCCCGGCATGGAGATCCGCATCGGCGAGCACGGCGAGATCCTGACCCGCGGCGAGATGGTCATGCAGGGCTACCTCGACGACCCGGAGAACACCGCCAAGACCATCGACCCGGACGGGTGGCTGCACACCGGCGACGTGGGCGAGATCGACGCCGACGGCAACCTGCGCATCACCGACCGGCTCAAGGACATGTACATCAATGGCGGCTTCAACGTCTATCCGGCGGAGATCGAGCAGACCCTCGCCCGCCTGGACGGCGTGGTGGAGTCGGCCGTGATCGGCGTGCCGGACGACCGGATGGGCGAGGTCGGCAAGGCGTTCATCGTCCGTCGCGAGGGCTCGACCCTCACCGAGCAGGACGTGCTGGACTTCTGTAGAGAGCACCTTGCCAACTTCAAGCGGCCGCGGACGGTGGAGTTCGTCGAGTCACTCCCGCGAAACGCGTCGGGCAAGGTCCTCAAGACCGAGCTGCGATGAGCGCCCCGGTGGGCCGGCGCGGCGCCGTGGTGGTCACCGGGGCGTCGGGCGGGATCGGCGCGGCCGTCGCCCGCCGCCTGGCCGCCGAGTTCCCTGACGCGCCGGTGGTGCTCGGGTACCGCTCGACCGAACCGGCCGACCTGGCCGCCGAGCTGGCGGACGGGTCGCCGCGGGCCGTGGAGTGCGTCCGCCTCGCCCCTGGTGGTGGGACGAGCGGCGGCGGGACGAGCGACGACGGTGACGACGACGAGGTCGCCGCCGCCATCGACGGGATCGCCTCCCGGCACGGCGGGATCCGCGTGCTCGCCCATTGCGCCGGTCCGCACGTGCCCATGGTGCATCTGTCGCGGATCGCGCCGGCCGAGTTCCGCCGGCAGCTCGACGAGGACGCCGGGGCGTTCTTCGCCCTCGCGCATTCCGCGCTTCCGCACCTGCGCGCGGTGGGGGGCAACGTCGTCGTCGTCACCACCGCCGCCACCACCCGCTACCCCGTGCGCGACGGCCTGTCCGCGGCTCCCAAGGGCGCGGTCGAACAGCTCGTGCGCGGGCTCGCCGCCGAGGAGGGGCGCTTCGGGGTGCGGGTGAACTGCGTGGGCCCGGGGATGCTCACCGACGGCATGGCGTCCCGGCTCATCGCCTCGGGTGACCTCGACGAGCGGGCACTGGAGGTCACGCGCGCCAACATCCCGCTGCGCCGGTTCGGCACGGCCGACGACATCGCCGAGGCGGTGGCGTTCCTGGCCTCGGACCGCGCGGGGTTCATCTCGGGCCAGAAGCTCGACGTGGACGGTGGATACGGCGTCTGAACGACGGCGGCTACGGCGCGGGACGCCGGTCCGGTACAGTACCAACCAAGCACTTGCTAGGTAAGGAGAGTTGCAGGTCATGACCGATGCACCCATCCCTCCGGTCCTCGGGGTCGACGACCTCGGGCCGGACACGCAGCCGGTGGCCTACGAGGTCTCCGACGGCACCGCGTACGTCACGCTCAACCGCCCCGATTTCCGCAACGCGCAGAACTCGGTGATGACGTACTCCCTGGACAACGCGTTCATCAAGGCCGTGGGGGACGACTCGGTCAAGGTGATCGTTCTGCGCGCGGCCGGCATGCACTTCTCGGCCGGTCACGACATCGGCACGCCCGAGCGTGACCACCACGTCGAGTACGCCAACCGCGCCGCGATCTGGTGGGACCACACCACCCGCGGCGGCGGCGACCGGCGCCTGGCGCGTGAGACCGAGGTCTACGTCCAGATGTGCCGCCGCTGGCGGGAGATCCCCAAGCCGATGATCGCCCAGGTGCACGGCGCCTGCATCGCCGGCGGGCTCATGCTCGCGTGGGTCTGCGACTTCATCGTGGCCGCCGACGACGCGTTCTTCTCCGACCCCGTCGTGAAGATGGGCATCCCGGGCGTCGAGTATTTCGCTCACGCGTTCGTGCTCGGCCCGCGCCGCGCGAAGGAGATCCTCTACACCGGTCGCAGGTTCGGCGCGGCCGAGGCGCTCGAGTGGGGGATGCTCAACCACGTCGTGCCCCGCGACGAGCTGCAGGCCAAGGTCGACTCGATCTCGGAGGAGATCAAGACCATGCCGGCGTTCGGGCTGACGCTCGCCAAGAAGGTCATCAACTCGAACGAGGACCAGATGGGTCTGCAGACCTCGCTGGACACGGCGTTCGGCTGGCACATGTTCGCCCACTCGGCCAACGCCGAGCCCGACGACACCGACTCGTTCTCCGCCTCGCTGGGTGGGATGGACGCCCGCTCGATGCGCGACAGCGCCAACACCGGTTCGACCGGTGAACCCGCGCCGTCCGGCGAGAAGAAGGAAGGCTGACACCGTGGATCTGGATCTGGACGCCTCGACGCAGGAGTTCCGCCTCGAGGTCCGGCAGTGGCTGGCCGGGAACGTGCCGTCCGAGCCGCTGCCGCACATGGACACCCGCGAGGGCTTCGAGGCCCACCGCGAGTGGGAGCGGACGATGGCCGACGCCCGCATGTCGGTCGTCTCGTGGCCCGAGGAGTTCGGCGGACGCGACTGCGGCCTGGTCAACTGGGTCGTCTTCGAGGAGGAGTACTTCCGCGCCGGCGCGCCGCTGCGCGTGAGCCAGAACGGCATCTTCCTGCTGGCCCCCACCCTGTTCGACCACGCCTCCCCCGAGCAGCTCGCGCACATCATGCCGCGCATGGCCCGCGCCGACGACATCTGGGCGCAGGCGTGGTCAGAGCCCGAAGCCGGCTCCGACCTGGCCTCGCTGCGCTCGACCGCGAAGAAGGTCGACGGCGGCTGGATCCTCAACGGCCAGAAGGTGTGGTCGACCCGTGCCTCCTTCGCCGACAAGGGCTTCGGACTGTTCCGCACCGACCCGGACGAGCCCCGCCACAAGGGCCTGACGTACTTCATGTTCGACCTGCGCGCCGAGGGCGTCACCGTGCGCCCCATCGACCAATTGGACGGACTGCCCGGGTTCGCCGAACTGTTCCTCGAGGACGTCTTCGTGCCCGACGACCCGGCGAACCCCGCCGAGTCGGGCGTGATCGGCGAGGTCAACCAGGGCTGGAAGGTGGCCATGTCCACCGCCAACAACGAGCGCGGCCTGTCCCTACGCTCCCCCGGCCGCTTCCTGGCCACCACGGACCGGCTGCTGGAGCTGTGGTCCGACGCCGAGACCGAGCTGGACGAGCGCACCCGCGGCGCCCTGGCGGACCGCGTGGTGGACGCGTGGATCGGCTCCCGCGCCTATGAGCTGAGCACGTGGAACACCGTCACCAAGCTCACGGGCGGTGCCAACCTCGGCTTCGAGTCCTCGATCAACAAGGTCTTCTGGTCGAACTGGGACATCGCGACCCACGAGACCGCCCTGGACGTCCTGGACACCACCGGCGAGCTCGCCGGCGAGCAGTGGATGGACGGCTACCTGTTCGCTCTCGCCGGCCCCATCTACGCGGGCACCAACGAGGTCCAGAAGAACATCATCGCCGAGCGACTCCTCGGCCTCCCGCGCGGCTGAGAAGGCGGTTTCACACATCATGCAGTTCGCACCCGATCCCGAGATCATCGACTTCGCCGGCAGCATCGACTCACTGCTGGCCAAGTCGGACATGCCCGCGGTGATCCGCTCGTGGGCCGCCGGTGACACCGCCCCCGGCGCGGCTGTGTGGGGCCGCGTCGCCGAGACGGGCGCCGCCGCACTGCTCATCGACGAGGCCGCCGGCGGCGCCGGGGCCACCGCGGTCGAGGCCGTGGCCGCGCTCGAGATCCTGGGCCGCCACGCGGTGCCGGGTCCCGTCGTGGAGACCGTCATGGTGGCGCCGCGCATCGCCGCCGCCCTCGGCGGCGACTCCGACGCGGGGGACGTCGCCGGTGAGATCGCCGGCGGTGCGCTGGCCTCCGTCGCCGCGCCCGGGGTGTCGCCGTTCGCGCCGGACCCCCACGTCGCGCAGTACCTGTGGGCGGTGTCCGACGACGAGGTGTTCACGGCCGAGGCCGGCGAGACCCGTCGCTCGGTCGACCGGGCCCGCACGGTGGCCGCGCCGACCGCCGGGGCCCGCGCGGCGGCGGTGAGCACGACGGACCTCATCAACCACGGGGCCCTCGGCACCGCGGCCCAGCTCCAGGGGCTCGGCCAGGCCATGCTCACGATGAGCGTCGACTACGCCAAGCAGCGCAAGCAGTACGGCAAGCTCATCGGCGAGTACCAGGCGCTCAAGCACCAGCTCGCCGAGGTGGCGATCGCGCTCGAGATGGCCCGCCCGCTGCTGTGGGCCGGCGCGCTGGCGATCGCCGAGAACCCCGGCGACCCCGACGCCGCGGTCCGCGACGTCTCCGCCGCCCGCGTGGCCGTGGCCGACGCCGCCTACCTGTCCGCGCGCACCGCTCTGCAGGTCCACGGCGCGATCGGCTACACGCTCGAGCACGACCTCGGCCTGTGGCTGACAAAGACCCGCGCCCTGCAGACCGCGTGGGGCACGCAGAGCTACCACCGCGGCAGGGTCCTGGGCTCGCTGCGCGCCGGCTCCGCGACCACCGACGCCGCGGGGGCGGCCCGATGAGCGCCCCCGCCTCCCCGGCGACCGCATCCCCCGGCGTCGACACCGAGGAGCAGGCCGCGCTGCGGCAGTCGGTCGCCGCGCTGCTCGAGAAGAAGTCCGACTCCGCGGCGGTCCGCGCGGCGTTCGCCTCCGCCAAGGGGTACGACCCCGCCCTCTGGTCGACGCTGGTCGACCAGATCGGCGCCGCCGCCCTGTCCGTCCCCGAGGACTTCGACGGGGCCGGGGCGACCTGGGTCGAGACGCACCTCGTGTGCGAGGAGCTGGGCCGCCGGCTCACGCCGTCGCCGATGCTCGGCTCCGCGGTCCTCGCCGCCCAGGCCGTCCTGGCCTCCGGCGACGAGGCCGCGTGCGCGCGCCTGCTCCCCGGCATCGCCGCCGGCGAACTCGCCGCGCTGTGCTGGGCCGACCGTGGCGGCTGGGCGACCCCGGGCGTCCGCGCGGACGGTGGCCCCGAGGCTGCGAGTGCGACGCTGTCCGGCACCGCCCACCACGTGCTCGGCGCCGACACCACCGCGACGCTGCTGGTCGTGGCCGTCGCGGGCGACACCGTGGGGCTGTTCGAGCTGCCCGCCGACGCCGACGGGGTCACCATCACCCGCGTACCGGTCATGGACCCCACCCGCACCCTGTCACGCGTGGAGTTCGACGGCGCCAGCGCGACCGCGATCGCGACCCGGCCGAGCTTCCTGTCGCGCCTGCGCGCGGCGGCGTGGGCGGCGATCTCCGCCGAGCAGGTCGGCGCCGCGCGCGCCGTGCTGGACTCGACCGTGCGGTACACGCAGGAGCGCAAGCAGTTCGGCCGGGTCATCGGCTCGTTCCAGGCGCTCAAGCACCGCATGGCCGACATGTACGTCAAAGTCGAGACCGCCCGCTCGCTGTCCTACTCCGCCGCCGCGCTGGTGGCGCAGTTCCAGGCCCTCGGCGACGGACCCGACGCCGACGAGGCCGCCTTCGCCGCGGAGATCGAGGCGGCCGCCGCCAAGGTCTACTGCTCGGAGGCACTGCAGTGGATCTCCGGGGAGTCGATCCAGCTCCACGGTGGCGTCGGCATCACCTGGGAGTACGACGCGCACCTGTACTTCAAGCGGGCGCACGGCACGGCGCAGCTGCTCGGGCAGCCCCACGAGCTCCTCTCCGCGCTCGAGGTGGCGGCGGGCATGTAGGCGGGGCCTCTAGAATCGGCCGCATGACCCCCTTCCCCGCGCATGGACGGACCAATGACCAGCGGTCGGCCGAGGACCTCGCGGCCCAGGCCGGACGCCTGCTCACCGACCTCCGGGTCTCCAGGGTGGCGCCCGAAGATCTGGGCGAGTTCGCCGAGGGCGAGGCCCGGTCCGTCATCCTCGACCGCCTCGCGGTCGCGCGGCCCGATGACCTCGTGTACGGCGAGTGGAACCCCGACTCCCGCGCCCGGCTGGAGGCCGACCGGGTGTGGTTCGTCGACCCCCTCGACGGGGTGCGCTCCTACGTGACCGAGGGGCGCCCCGACTGGGCCGTGCACGTCGCGCTGTGGGAGTCCGGCCCCGATGGCGTCGGCGGGATCACCGCCTGCGCGATCGCCATGCCCGCCTACGGCAGGGTCCTCACCGGACGCGGCGCCACCACGTACCAGCCGATGTCGATCATCCGCGGCCCCCGGCCCGGGCCTCTCGTGCCGCCCCGCGATGACGACCGTCTGCGCATCGCCGTCTCCGAGGCCGAGCCGCCCGCGTTCGCCGAGGATCTCGCCGCCAAACTCGACGCGTCTCTTGTGCACCTCGGGTCCGGCGGCGGCAAGACCGCCACCGTGCTCGAGGGCGAGTGCGACGCGTACATCCACACCAGCGGTCACCACCAGTGGGACTCCGCCGCGACCGTCGGAGTGGTGCAGCAGCGCGGCCTTCACGCCAGCGCCCTGGACGGCAGCGAACTGGTCTACAACGTCGAGCAGATCGAGTACCCCGATCTGCTCGTCTGCACCCGCGAAGTCGCCGACCGCGTCATCGAGGCGGTCGCCGAGTACCTCTGAGCGTCAGGCGTCGAGGCCGCGGTAGCCGGCGAAGCGCTCGGCGATCCGCTCTTCGCTGAGGCCGTAGTCGGCCAGGGTGTAGCGGTGAGCAGGCGCCCGGCCCCCGGAGAGGCTGCGCTCGTTCTCCGCGACCACGGCCGCGCGCACGTCCTCCGACAGTTCCGTGCCCGCCGCGGCGTATACACGCTCGACCACGCCGGCGGGGTCGTCCAGCAACTCGTGGTGGTCGACGTCGACGAACGTCGCCCGCGACGCCGGGTCCGCCTCATGGCGGGCACGCGCGGCGTCGAACGTCTCGACCCCCCGTGCCCACAGGTCCAGCTGCGAGGAGCCGATGTACTCCGGGGTGAAGCGCGTGGACCAGTCGGCGGCCGTCCGGTGCGCGAGCGAGCACATCGACGCCATCGACTTCCGCGGGTCGCGGTGCGTCTGCACCACCACCGCGTCGGGGTACACCTCGAGCAGCGCGTCGAGCGCGAACAGGTGACTGGGGTTCTTGAGCACCCAGCGCCGGTCGGGGTCGTCTCCCCCGATGAGCTGCAGGTTGCGCTCGTGCCGGCGGTACGCGGGCACCCAGTCGACGCCGGTCAGCCACTGCGAGTAGCCGTCGAGCCGCGCCAGGCATTCGTACGACACCGAGGTCAGCGACTGCCGCAGCAGCTGCCAGCACTCCTCGAGGTCGTCGGCGGAGAGGTAGTGCACACCACCGTAGTCGGGGTTCTCGGCCATGAATCCGGAGTACAGGTCGCGCAGGCCGACGTAGGCGGGGTCGTCCTCCCACGTCTCGCGCGGGGGCCGTGGCTGCGGGACCTCGGTCAACCACAGCTCGAGCCCCTGGTTGGCCGGGTCGGCTCCCAGGAGCCGGTGCAACGCCGTGGTGCCGGTGCGGGGCAACCCGGTGACGACGACGGGCCGCTCGATCGCCACCTCCGCTCCCGCGGGGTCGGACGCGAGGGCCGACGTCGACAGGAGCCTCGCGGTCAGCGCTCCCTTGAGCACGGAGCGCCAGTACTTGCTCCCGGCTGGGGTCAGCCCCGCGTCCGAGTGCAGGGAGTCGAGCAGAACGCCCAGAGCCTCCCGGTGGCGGTCCTCGCCGTCGCCGAAGTCCTCGAGACCCACGGTGCGCGAGGCGCTGGCGTGCAGGTCCTCGACCGTGCCGACGTTCACCCGGTCTTCATCGCTCACGACAGTCCCCGATCTCACGACAATCCGCGCCGGGCGAAGGCGTCCTGACGCGCGGCGATCCGCTCGCGCCACTGCTCCCCGGTCACCCTCAGCTCGTCGTGGCACGGGACCTCGTCCGGCACCCGGTCGAACGGCACGACCTTCACCGTCGGGCCGAGCTCCGGGCCGATGGGCCCGTCGGTCCGCTGCCACCGGAACTGCATGATGCCCTCGCGGCGGCCGAGCGTCTCGACCCAGTTGGCCAGCCCGGGATCGCGCTCGGACACCACAAGGTGGATGAGCCCGTCGGAGGTGACCTGCGCCTGGTCCGCGGTGAGACTCGTCTGTTGGTGCACGTATTCCAGCGAGGCGTACCACATACTGCCCAGCTGGAAGCCCTGGTAGGGCACGCCGGCATCGGGCACCGAGATGACGATCGCCTCGTCCGGGCCGAGCTCGAAGATCCCGGCGGACGAGAACTGGGTGGTGAGCCCCCCCGGGGTCTGCCGGGGCACGTTGAGAGTATTGCGCGGCTGCTCGCCGAAGAACCAACCGGGGAAGGCCAGCCACGTCCGCAGCCGCCCGACGAGCGCCTCGGCGAGCTTGGCGTAGAACTTCTCCTGCCCCGCGAGCGAGACGGGTTCCGGCGCGGTGCCGACCGTGTCGAGTCTGCGGATGATCGCCGACCCGGCCTCCTCACGGCTCCAGTCGGAGTACACCTCGCGGACCGCGATCATGGACGATCCCGGGTGGAGCACCACGTAGCCGGCGTCGCCCTCGTCGTCGTCGTACCTCGCCGGTCCCAATCGGAAGCGATACCGGCCGTCGGCGTCGATCTCCAAGGCACGGTCGTCGAACGCCGCGTGCGACGCGGCGCGCTCGTCGGCCGAATACGTCCCGGCCATGACCTGGAACGACAGGTCCGCCGTGGTGCCACGGCGGCCTTCGATGGCGTACTCCGCGCCGTCGGCGAGGTTGGCGTAGTAGTACAGCGTGTCCGGGTTATCCAGTCCCATCTTGGTGTACGGCCCCGTCGCCTCGAACAGCTGCGGGTGCGTGCGTCCGCGGTGCTGGCCCGTTTCTATCGCCCCGCGGATCGTCCCGAGCAGGTACTCGAGTCCCTCGGCCACGTCCTCGTCGGTGCGCACGTGCGGCGCCGACCTGATGACCTCCTCCGCCTCCGCCAGCGCCTTCGCCAGCGGCCCGGTCACCCCGCTCACAGCCAGGTGTAACTGTCGGCAGAGGTGATGAAGTTGGCCAACTCCTCCTGCTCGGGCGTCGGATCCACGACGTCTTCCTCGATGCTGAGGTAGGCGCCGCGGTAGAACAGCAGCGGGCGGATGTCCCGCTTGGTCGGGCCGAGGTTGTCGACCCGACCAAGCACGATCCAGTGGTCCCCGCCGTCGAGGACCTGGTCGATCTCGCAGTCCAACCACGCCATGACGCCCTTGATCACCGGCGAACCGAGTGGGCTCGGTCCCCAGTCGATCTCGGCGAACTTGTCGTCCCCGCGGCGGCCGAACGTCGAGGAGACGTCCTCCTGGTCCTCGGAGAGAATGTTCACCGCGAACCGGCCCGCCTTCTCGATGCCCTTCCACGACCCCGACGTCTTCATCGGGCAGAACAGCACGAGCGGCGGTTCGAGCGACAACGCCGAGAACGACTGGCAGGCGAAGCCCACCGGCTTGTCGTCCTCGACCGCGGTGATGACGGTGATGCCCGTGCAGAACTGGCCCAGCGCGTCGCGCAGTTCACGGCTGCTGAAGGACTGCCCCTCCGGGCGTTCGTCGGTGCTGCTCATGGGGGTCGGTCCTTCCTGGACTCAAGATCGTCGGGACGGGCGCGGCGGCAGCCGGGCCCCGCGGGGGTACGGGGCCCAGCCTAGGGAACTACTTGCGGCCGACGGAGAAGTCGTGACCCCACAGGCTCACGGCCGTGGACTCACGGGCGACCCACTTCTCGTCGTCCTCCACCTGCTGGCCCTCGCACCCGTACTCGCAGTCGAAGCCGCCGGGCGTCTTCATGTAGAAGCTCAGCATCTTGTCGTTGACGTGCCGACCGAGCGAGGCCGACAGCCGGACCTTCTTGCGCATGGCCCGGTCGAGCGCCAGCCCGACATCGTCCGCCGTGCCGACCTCCACCATGAGGTGGATGATGCCGGTCGGGTTGGGGAACGGCGTGAACGCGAGCGAGTGGTGCCGCGGGTTGCACCCGAGGAACCGCAGCCACGCCGGCTCGCCGTCGGCCGGGCGGCCGACGATCTCCGGCGGCAGGCTCATCGAGTCGCGCAGGGAGAACCCCAGCACGTCCCGGTAGAACTCGAGCGCGGCGGCCTCGTCCGGCGTGGACAGCACGATGTGGCCCGCGCCCTGGTCGCCGGTCACGAACTCGTGGCCGTAGGGCGTCGGGATGCGGCGGTGCTGCAGCGCGATGGTGTGGTAGATCTCCAGCGTGAACCCGGCCGGGTCCTGGCAGGTGATCAGCCCCCGCACCTTGCGGTCACGCTTGACCTCGGCCGGCGCGTCCTCCCACGGCACGCCAGCCGCGTCGAGGCGCCGCTTGACGTCCTCGAACTCGCCCTCGTTGGCGCACTCCCAGCCCATGGCGGAGAGCTTGTCCTCCTCGCCGGGGACGATGATCCACCGGTGGGGGTGGTCGTCCATGCGGAAGTAGAGGGCGTCGGGGTCCTCCCCCGAGCCCACGACGAAGCCCAGCACCTTGGTGCCGTACTCCCGCCAGGCGTCCATGTCCGTGGCGAAGACCCGGACGTACCCGAAATTGCTGATCGCCATATTTGCCAGTCCTCTCGATCCGCCGACGACGGATCAGACCATCGAGTCGGTGACCTTCTCGCCGAACTCGTTCTGTCCATACATGATGAACGCCTTCGTCGCCTCGTTGGCGGCGTGGACCCTACCCGCGTTGGCGTCGCGCCAGAACCGCTGGATCGGCGAGCTCACCTCGAGCGCGCGGGCACCGGAGTTCTGGAACAGCAGACCGATCGCGTCGATCGCGCGCTGCGTGGCGCGGACCTGGTCGCGACGGGCACGCGTGCGGATGTCCATGCCCGGGAAGTCCCCGGCCTTGATGAGGTCCTGCTCCTCGCGCACGTTGCGCATGAGCTGCAGCCACGCGGCGTCGATGTCGCCGGCGGCCTCCGCCAGGCGGACCTTGGCGAACGGGTCGTCCTTGGCCTTGGTCCCGAACGCGGCGCGGACGCGGTCCTGCTGGTGCGAGCGGTGCACGTCGTAGCAGCCGAACGCCATGCCGACGATGGGCGTGGAGATGGTGGTGGGGTGGATGGTGCCCCACGGCATCTTGTAGATCGGGTTGGTGTTGACCTCGAGCCCCGGCGCCTTGGTGGCGGCCATGAGGCCGAAGGACAGGACACGGTGCTCCGGGATCAGCGCGTCCTTGACCACGATGTCGTTGGACCCGGTGCCCTTGAGGCCGACGACGTGCCACACGTCGACGATCTCGTACTGCGACTTCTCGACCAGGAAGGTGCAGAAGTCCACCATCTTGTCGTTCTCGTCGAGGACCGGACCGCCCACGAAGACCCAGTCGGCGTGGTCGCTACCCGAGGACCAGGACCACTTGCCGTTGAGCACCAGCCCGTCGGCGGTCTTCTTGGCCGCGCCCATCGGGGCGTACGACGACGAGATCCGCACGGTCGGGTCCTCGCCCCAGACGTCCTCCTGCGCCTGCTGGGGGAACAGCGCGAGGTGCCAGTTGTGGATGCCGAGGATGCTCGCGCACCAGCCCGTGGACGGGCACGCGGTCGCGATCGTCATGGCGGCGGTGTAGAAGGTCTCCATGTCCGCCTCGTACCCGCCCCACTGGGCCGGCTGGCAGAGCTTGAAGAAGCCGGCCTCGTCGAGCTCCGCGATGTTCTGCGGGTGGACCTTGCGCAGGTCCTCAGTCTCCTGCGCGCGCTCGGCGAAGCCGGGCAGCAGGGCCTTGATGCGGTCGATGACCTCGTGGGAGGCGTACTCGCTCATGTGTACCTCTCTGGCAGTGCGTGGGGGTGATGCGGTCTAGACTAGAACACGTTACAGTTTCGCACCAGGCAGCCCCTCCCGGAAGAAAGACCCTGGCACCCCGGGCCAGCGCTAACGCTCCCTGGTTGTGGCCCGCCACCTCATTCTATAACCTGTTCTCATACGGCTCGCGCCCCTCAGGAGGATCATCATGACCGCACCCGGTTCGGCCCCCGGAGCCGTCCGCGAAATCGACACCGGCGAGGTCCGGGATCGTTACGCGCGCGGATGGCACTGCATCGGCACCGTCAAGGAGTTCACCGACGGCAAGCCCCACTCCATCCAGGCCTTCGGCACCAAGCTCGTGGTGTGGGCGAACGACGAGGGCGAGATCAACGTGCTCGACGCCTACTGCCGCCACCTGGGCGGGGACCTGTCCGACGGCTCCATCAAGGACGGCAACATCGCCTGCCCGTTCCACGACTGGCGCTGGGGTGGCGACGGCAAGTGCAAGGGCATCCCGTACGCCAAGCGCGTGCCCCTGCGCGCCAAGACCCGCTCGTGGATCACCAACGTCCAGTCCGGCCAGGTCTTCGTGTGGCACGACCACGAGGGCAAGCCGCCGCAGCCCGAGGACGCCATCCCCGCGATCCCCGAGTACGAGACCGGCGAGTGGACCGACTGGCAGTGGAACCGCCTCGTCATCGAGGGCTCCAACTGCATGGAGATCGTCGACAACGTAGTCGACATGGCGCACTTCTACTACATCCACTACGCCTTCCCGACGTACTTCAAGAACGTCTTCGAGGGCCAGAAGGCCACCCAGTACCTCAACACCAAGGGCCGTCCCGATCACGACCCGTCCGGTGGCAAGTACGGGGACACGCTGCTGGAGTCCGAGGCCTCCTACTTCGGCCCGGCCTACATGATCAACCCGCTCAAGCAGATGTACGGCGGGTTCGAGACCGAGGCCATCCTCATCAACTGCCACTACCCGATCGACCAGAACTCGTTCGTGCTCATGTACGGGCTCTCGGTCAAGAAGCCCCAGGGCTTCGACGACGCCACCTCCGAGAAGATGGCCGCCAAGATCGCGACCTTCTTCGGCGAGGGCTTCCTCCAGGACGTCCGCATCTGGCAGCGCAAGTCCCAGATCGCCAACCCCCTCCTCTGCGAGGAGGACGGTCCCGTCTACCAGCTCCGCCGCTGGTACGAGCAGTTCTACGTGGACCGCGACAAGGTGACGCCCGAGATGACCGAGCGCTTCGAGTTCGAGGTCGACACCACCGCCGCCAACCAGTACTGGGAGAAGGAGGTCGCCGAGAACATGCGCAAGCAGGAGGCCGGAGAGGCCGAGATCTCCGACGAGCAGACCCAGTACACCGGCATGGCCGAGGTCGCCGGCGAGGCCAACGCCACCCGGTCGCAGCACTGATGTTCAAGAAGAACGACTCGCGGCGCGCGCCGACCTGGGACGACACCGACCCGGCGCGCGCCGCGCGACTCCACTCGTACACCGACCTCGACCGCGAGACGTACACCCGCGCGGGCTTCCAGCCCGTCGAGTGTCGTAGCTGCGGGACGTGCGTCTCGGTTCGCAAGAACAGCGAAAAGCACACGTCCATCCAGTGGACCGAGGGCAGCGACCGCAAGTGCCCCGTGCTCACCGACTGGCGCGCGGGTGGCGAACGGCCCGAGGGCGAGGACACCTGCCCCCGGATGCTCGCGAGCATCCGCTACGCCTACGCGGAGGGTCTGTTGACCATCTCCGAGGGCGTGGACCCGGCCGACGACGAACACATGGTCAACCCGCTGTTCGTACCCGAGTAACACCCTGACGGCAGGCGACTTCCACTGAGTGAGAAACGCTCGGAGGAGGTCGCCGCCGTCTGCCATAGTGCCCTGCGACCACCCGTCCCCGCGTATCAAAGCGATAGGCTCCGCATCCATGACCGACACCCCACAGCTCGGCTCCTTCGTCCGCGAACTCACGATCGCGGACGTGATCGAGGAGACCGCCGACGCCAAGTCGATCGTCTTCGACATCCCCGCCGGCTGCGAGGACGACTTCAGGTACACCCCGGGGCAGTTCCTCACCTTGCGCATCCCGAGCGAGCAGACCGGCTCGGTCGCGCGCTGCTACTCCCTGTCGAGCTCCCCCACCGAGGACGCCCGGCTCAAGGTGACCGTCAAGCGCACGATCGACGGCTACGGTTCCAACTGGCTGTGTGACAACGCCGAGGCCGGCATGAGCATGCACGTGCTCGCGCCGTCCGGCATCTTCACCCCCAAGAACCTCGACCAGGACTTCATCCTCCTGTCCGCCGGGTCGGGCGTCACCCCGGTCATGTCGATCCTCAAGTCCGCGCTCGCGCAGGGCACCGGCCACATCGTCATGGTGTACGCGAACCGTGACGAGAAGTCGGTCATCTTCAAGGACGAGCTACAGGACCTGCAGCGCAACAACCCCGACCGCCTCACGGTCGTCCACTGGCTCGAGTCCGTCTCCGGCATCCCCACCGCCGAGATGATCGGCAACCTCCTCCAGCCGGTCGCCGCCAAGCGCCACTCCTACATCTGTGGCCCCGCGCCGTTCATGGAGACCGTCAAGAACGGCCTGCGCCGCTCCGGCGCCGACATGCACCTCATCCACACCGAGGTGTTCTCCTCCATCGAGGGCGACCCGTTCGCGGAGATCGTCATCGACGACTCCCCCGGCGAGGACGGGGCCGGCCCGGCCACCGCGATCGTCGAGCTCGACGACGAGGTGCACGAGGTGCCCTGGCCACGTCAGACCCCCCTCCTCGACGTCCTGCTCTCCAAGGGCATCAAGGCGCCGTTCTCCTGCCGCAAGGGCGAGTGCTCCGCGTGCGCCTGCATCCTCAAGTCCGGAGAGGTCGAGATGATCCACAACGGGATCCTCGACCCCGAGGAGGTCGAGGAGGGTTACGTCCTGAGCTGTCAGCTCCTGCCCAAGACCGACCGCGTCGAGGTTTCCTACTCCGAGTAAGTCCACGGTGACAGACTGGGGAGCGTGAACTCCCCGCTCGTCGCCTTCACCTCGAAGTACGGTTCCACGCGCCGCTACGCCGTCGCCCTAGCGGAGCAGCTCAGCACGCCCGCCGTCGAACTGTCGACGCTGACCACCGCCCACGACGCCGACCCCTTGATCGTGCTCGCACCTGTCAACGCGACCCGCATCCTCGGGCGACGTCGGATCATCCGGGCGATCCGCTCCGCTCCCGGGCGCGCAGCCCTCGTCGTCGTCGGACTCTCCCCCGCCGACGACCCCGGGCGCGGTGACCTGGCCGCCCTGCGCCGCGAACTCCGCAGGACGCCCGAGGCTCCCGCCGCGCAGCTGCTACTGCACTCCCGCCGCCTCCAACTGGTCGACGCGGCGACCCTCGAGCCGGTCGTGACCTGGGCACTCGGCGGGGTCAGGGTCGACCCGTGACAGCCACGACGCCCCGCCCCGCCCCGGGTGCGCGACTGCGGCGGGCGGGGTGAGGATCAGGCGTTCGCCAGTTCCTTCTGGATCTCCAACGCGATGTCGATGAGCTGGTCCTCCTGACCGCCGACCAGACGACGCTCGCCGGCGCGGAGCAGGATCTCCGACGCGGGCACGTTGTAGCGCTGCGCGTGCCCCTCGGCGTGCTTGAGGAACGACGAGTAGCAGCCCGCGTAGCCGAGCATCATGGCCTGGCGGTCGACGACGCACTCGGTGGGCATGAGCGGACGGACGACGTCCTCGGCCGCGTCGGCGATCTTGAAGAAGTCGATGCCGGTGCGGATGTCGAGCTTGTCGCAGCACCCGACGAGCGCCTCGACAGGCGTGTTGCCCGCGCCCGCGCCGAAGCGGCGGGTTGAACCGTCGATCTGTTGCGCACCCGCGCGGATGGCCATGATCGAGTTGCCCACGCCGATGTCGAGATTCTCGTGGCCGTGGAAGCCCACCTGGGCGTCGTCACCGAGCTCCGCGACGAGCGCGGAGACACGGTCGGAGACCTGGTCCATTACCAGCGCGCCGGCCGAGTCGACGATGTAGACGCACTGGCAGCCGGCGTCGGTCATGATGCGCGCCTGCTTGGCGAGCGCCTCCGGCGGCTGGGTGTGGCTCATCATGAGGAAGCCGACGGTCTCCAGACCGAGCTCGCGTGCGTAGCCGAAGTGCTGGATCGAGACGTCGGCCTCGGTGCAGTGGGTGGCGACGCGGCAGATGGAGCCGCCGTTGTCGCGCGCGGCGAGAATGTCGTCCTTGATACCCAGGCCGGGCAGCGTGAGGAACGCGATCTTGGCCTGTTTGGCGGTCTCTGCCGCGGCCTTGATGAGATCCTGGTCGTAGGACTTGGCGAAGCCGTAGTTGAACGACGCGCCGCCGAGCCCGTCACCGTGGGTGACCTCGATGACGGGGACTCCCGCGCCGTCGAGGGCGCCGACGACGTTGCGGACGTCCTCGACCGAGAACTGGTGCCGCTTGTGGTGGGAGCCGTCCCGCAGCGACGAGTCGGTGATGCGGATGTCGAGCTCGGAGCTGTACGCCCGTGCGTCGGCGTTGTGGGGGTTGGTCTTGCCCATGTCTGTCACACTCCGAGCTTGCTCTTGGCGATCTCTTCGCCGACCTTCGCGGCGGCGGCGGTCATGATGTCGAGGTTGCCGGCGTAGGGCGGCAGGAAATCCCCCGCGCCTTCGACCTCGGCGAAGATCGCCACGCGGGCCATGCCGCCGGTGATCTCGGTGGGCGGGTCGAACTGCGGCTCCTGGAGCAGCCGGTAGCCCGGCACGTATTCCTGGATCTCCTTCTCGCGCTTGCGGATGGCGGTGGTGATGAGGTCGTGGTCGGCGTCCTCAGGGATCGAGCAGAAGATCGTGTCGCGCATGATCATGGGCGGCTCGGCCGGGTTGAGGATGATGATCGCCTTGCCCTGCTTGGCGCCGCCGACCTTCTCGATGGCCAGCTTGGTGGTCTGCGTGAACTCGTCGATGTTGGCGCGGGTGCCGGGGCCAGCGGACGCACTGGACACCGAGGCGACGATCTCCGCGTAGTCGACGGGGACGACCGAGGAGACGGCGTGGACCATCGGGATGGTGGCCTGGCCGCCGCACGTGACCATGTTGGTGTTGGGCGCGCCGAGGTGCTCGCGGAGGTTGGCGGGTGGGATCACCATGGGACCGACGGCCGCGGGCGTCAGGTCGATGGCGACGATGCCGGCGGCCTCGTACTTGGGCGCGTAGTCCTTGTGCACGTATGCGCTGGTGGCCTCGAAGAGGAGGTCGGGCTTCTCGCCGCCGGCCTCGATGGAGGCGAGCAGTTCGTCAGCGCCGCCGGCCATGCAGACGAGGCCGTGTTCGGCGGCGCGCTTCATACCCTCGGATTCGGCGTCGATGCCGATCATCCATTTGGGCTCGATGTACTCACTGCGCTCGAGCTTGTACATCAGGTCGGTGCCGATGTTGCCGGACCCCACGATCGCTGCTGTGAGCTTGGCCTTCTCTGTCATGAGAGCAGTGTCGCGCGCGGGGAACGCACGCCACAAACAGCTGTGCCACTCAACGGCACAACGACCTGGTCCGGTGGCGCTCGCTAGGCGGGTCGCCCGCGGGACCGCTCCGTCCCCGGCGGGTTGGTGATGTACCCGTCCGCGGAGATCAGCCGGTCGGCGTAGTCCTCCCACGCCCGTTCCCGAATACCGTCGCGGGCGCGGGCCAACGGGCCCCGTGGTCTGGTGCGGTGCCGGTGACCGGTCTCTGTGAGGATGATCAGCTCACCGAGCGGGCCGGGACGGTAGGCGTTGGTACCGAACGTCTTCTCGCGGTGGTGCTTGCGGCAGAGGCACACGAGGTTCCATTCGAGGGTCGGGCCACCGAGTTCCGGATCGCGCTTGTTGAACGCGATCACATGATCCACGTCGCAGTCCTTCGCCGGCACCGAACACCCCGGGTGCCGGCACGTACCGTCCCGGAGGCGGATCCGCTCCGCCATGGCCGGGCTGATCAGGTATCGCAGTGCGTGGTCCGGCGAGTCGACGGCGCCGGGCGCGGGGTCGATCAGCTCGAAGCGCACGCTGGCGTCGTCGCCCTCCAGGAGCTGCTGGCAGAGCCAGTTGTAGCTGCTGTACGCGCCGTGGACGAACTCGACCCGGTTGGGGAGCCCCTGCGCGGCCGAGGCGATCACGCTGATCCGGATCGCCTGCCCGGCGTTCGCGGCGTTACCGAGCGACGGCCGCGGCAGGTCCGCGCCCGCTCGGACATCGCCTAGCTCGATCGCTTCTTCGCCCGCGGCTTCACCGCTGACCGCGTCACCGCCACTCGCGCAGCTCGAATCGCCGTTGTTCGGGTACACAGCCAGCGACGCGAGGGCGTCTGCGCGAAGCTGGTCCAGCGTCCCGGGAACGCCGTCCGCCGACGCGGCGCGGGCCTCGGCCTCGATGCGCCCGCGCAGCAACTCAGCCTCCGCCGGGGGCAGTTTCGCCACGAGGTCGGCCATACCGTTGCGGCCGGTCCGAAACCGCACCATGCGGGTAGCGAGAGCCTCGGCCTCCGCCTCCTCCGCCCCTGCGGGGTCGAACCGGCCGACGAGCTCGTCGATCCGCGAGTCCACCTCGGTGCGGCTCGGCCGGTCCCCGCCCCCCAGGTCTCCGGTGAGCCCGGCTATCAACTCGTCTTCCACGTCGGAGAGGATCGAGTCGGGCACTGCAGCCAACTTGCAGGCGATATCGATGG
>NZ_BCSL01000025.1:0-54953 GCF_001570845.1 Dietzia papillomatosis NBRC 105045
CGCGACGGCCGCGCCCGCGGCTAGGGTGGGGGTATGTCGAGCATGCACACACCCCCGGCGACCATCGAGCCGTTCGCGGTGGTGCGCAGGGGTTTCGACCGCGAGCAGGTGACGGCCGCCCTCTCCCGCCTCGAGGCCGAGACGGAACTCCTGCGCGCTGACCGCGACGCCGCCGTCGCGCGCGCCGACCGGGCCGCTGCAGAGGCCGGGCGGGCACACGACCGCGTGCGCGAGCTGGAGTCCCGCGTCGCGGAGCTGGGACGGGCGCCGGTCACCAGCGACCAGATGTCGGATCGCCTGTCCACCATGCTCTCGCTCGCCACCGCAGAGGCCGCGGCCATACGCGACGCCGCCCTCTCGGCCGCGGATCGCGTCCGCACCGAGGCCGACGAGGAGACGTGGAGACTCCGGGAGACCGCGGCCGCCGAACTGTCGGACGTCCGCGCCCGGGCCGCGGCCGTCCGGACAGAACACACCGTCGTGCTCGCCGCGGCCCGCACGCGGGCGGAGGAGATCGTCCGCGCCGCCCAGCGGCAGGCGCGGGCGCTCGACGAGGAGGCCGCCCGTCGTCGGGAGCAGATCGACGAGGATTTCCGACTCGCGTCGGATCTGCGCCGCAGCGAGTCGCTGCGAGAGGAGCGCGAGCGCCACGACGCCGCGGTCGCCGCCGCCGACGCGACGCGCCGTGAGGCGCACGAGGAGGCGCGACGGATCGTCGACCGGGCCCGCGACGAGGCGAGGGCCGTCACGGCGCGGGCACGCGCGCACGTCGAGGAGCTACGGGACCTCCGGCTGCGTGTGGTCGGCGATCTCACCGCGATCCGCGCGAGGCTCGAACCCGTCCCCGGCACCGAGGGCGACGACGTGTTCGAGCTGCCGCCGGAACCGGGGTTCAGCTCCAGCGACGGGTGAGGCCACGACGGAGGCGGCCAGCCCAGCATCCGGCGTGCCAGTGCCGTCGCTCGTCGTCGCCGCCCGGCCGGTCCGGCCAGGCGACCACGTGAGGTGTTCCCACGGTGACGAGGTGGTCGCAGCCCGGGCACCTGTAGTCCTTCGTAGCCCGTGCCGCCGGGATCCGCCGGACGTGGTACTGATCGGGATCGCCGGCGGGGCCGGACTCGAGCGCGCCACCGCCGAGGCCGTCCCGCCGCGGCGCGGGGCGTTCGCCGCCGCCGCGCCGGTGTCTCCTGGGCATCTGCCTAGCTCAGAAGAGCCGTAGGTCAGTGGACTCGATGCCGCGGAGAGTGTCGTAGTCGAGGGTGACGCAGCGGATTCCCCTGTCAGTGGCGAGGGTGCGGGCCTGCGGCTTGATGACCTGTGCGGCGAAGATCCCGGTCACCGGGGCGAGCAGCGGATCGCGGTTGAGCAGCTCCAGGTATCTCGTGAGTTGTTCCACGCCGTCGATCTCGCCACGACGCTTGATCTCCACCGCCACTGTCACACCGTCGGCGTCACGGCCGAGGATGTCGACCGGCCCGATGGCGGTCATGTACTCGCGGCGCACGAGGCTGTACCCGGGGCCAAGGGTCTCGATGTGCTCCGCGAGCAGTTCCTGGAGGTGGGCCTCGACGCCGTCCTTCACGAGACCCGGATCCACGCCGAGTTCGTGTTGGGACTCGTGGTGCACCTCGGCCACGGTGATCCGCAGCTGCTCCCCTGACTTGTTCTCCACTATCCAGAGGACGTGATCAGGGTTCTCCGGGTGCTCCTGCTCGGAAAGCGAGCAGGGCGGCGTCATCCAGTTGAGCGGCTTGTACGCCCGGTCGTCGGCGTGGACGCTGACCGAGCCGTCCGCCTTGACGAGCAGCAGGCGCGGCGCCATGGGAAGGTGCGCGGTGAGACGGCCCACGTAGTCGACCTGACAGGTGGCGACGACGAGACGCAAGGATTCCTCCTGGATACGGGCAGTGAACCGCTGGGAGCGGGCAGCGGACCGAGAGCGCGGTCCCGGGGCGTCAGCGGTGGGGACGCCGGGGCCGGATCTGCTCGGTCGAACAGGCCTCGACCCATGCGAGCAATCCGGTCAGTTCGGCGGGCGCGAGGCACAGCTCACCCTCGACGACGGAGCCCCCGGGATCGGTCCCGGAGAAGGGCACGATCACCTCGCCCTCCTCGGCCACGTCGAGCTCGGGACCGGTCGGTTGTCGTCGCGCCCCCAGTGCGAGACTCCGACGGTCGAGCCGTACATCGGCTCCGAACCGGACGCTGCCCAGGCGGTAGAAGGCGACGTCGGTATCGGAGTACCGGACCGCTCCGTATCGCCACGACTCCTCCCCCGTCCTGCGCACGAGGACCGACGTGGAGTTCCGTCGGACGACCACCAGACGATAGACCGCGGCCGCGACCACCGGGATCAGGACGAGCAGGACGACGACACCGAGAACGATCTCGATGGGAGCCGTCAATCTGCTCAACTCCTTCCGGTGGCCGCGGCCGGGGGTGCCGGTCGGGCCGGAGGTCGACTTAGGCGCCGGCCTTCTCGATGGCGCGGAGGCGACCCCGGGCCTTTGCGGCGGCGGCGGCGTCGTCGCCGGCCTCGGACAGCGCCTTCTCGGCAGCGGAACGGTCGATCGCGTCGGACCACTCCGCCGCCTCACCGAGGATACTGACCTTGTGGGCGGTGACCGAGAGGAAGCCACCCTGGACCGCGGCGACCTTCTTGCCCTCGTCGGTGTAGACGGTCACGGTGCCACCGGCGTCCAGTTCGCCGAGCAGCGGCTCGTGCCCGGCCTGGATGCCGATCTCGCCCTCGGTGGTCTTGGCGACCACCATCGTGGCGGTACCGGACCAGAAGCGGCGCTCGACCGTGACGAACTCGACTTCGATGTCAGCCATTGTCTACGGTCACTTCCCCGAGAGCTTCTTGGCGGCCTTCTCGACGTCGTCCAGACCGCCGATGCCGTTGAACGCCTGCTCGGGCAGGTGGTCGAGCTCGCCCTTGCACAGCTTGTCGAAGGCCTCGATGGTCTCGGACAGCGGCACGACCGAGCCGACCTGGCCGGTGAACTTCTCGGCGACGAGGAAGTTCTGGCCCAGGAAGCGCTCGAGACGACGGGCCCGCTGGACGGTGACCTTGTCCTCCTCGGACAGCTCGTCCATACCGAGGATCGCGATGATGTCCTGGAGCTCCTTGTACTTCTGGAGGATCCGGATGACTTCCTGCGCGACGCGGTAGTGCTCCTCGCCCACGATGCCGGGCTCGAGGATGCGGGAGGTCGAGGTGAGCGGGTCCACGGCCGGGTAGATACCCTTCGACGCGATGGAGCGGGAGAGCTCCGTGGTGGCGTCGAGGTGGGCGAACGTGGTCGCCGGCGCGGGGTCGGTGTAGTCGTCCGCGGGGACGTAGATCGCCTGCAGCGAGGTGATCGAGCGCCCGCGGGTCGAGGTGATCCGCTCCTGCAGCTGACCCATCTCGTCCGCCAGGGTCGGCTGGTAACCGACGGCGGACGGCATACGGCCCAGCAGCGTCGAGACCTCGGAACCGGCCTGGGTGAAACGGAAGATGTTGTCGATGAACAGCAGGACGTCCTGGCCCTGCACGTCGCGGAAGTACTCGGCCATCGTCAGGGCCGAGAGGGCGACGCGCATACGCGTCCCCGGCGGCTCGTCCATCTGACCGAACACCAGGGCGGTGTCCTGGAGAACGCCCATCTCCTCCATCTCGAGGAAGAGGTCGGTGCCCTCACGGGTGCGCTCGCCGACGCCGGCGAACACCGACGTACCGGAGAACTCACGCGCGATACGGGTGATCATCTCCTGGATGAGAACGGTCTTGCCGACACCGGCGCCACCGAACAGGCCGATCTTGCCGCCCTTCACGTACGGGGTCAGCAGGTCGATGACCTTCACGCCGGTCTCGAGGATCTCGGTCTTGCCCTCGAGCTGGTCGAAGGCCGGCGGCTCGCGGTGGATGCCCCACTGCTCGCCGTCCCGGCCCGTGCCGGGGGCGTCGAGGCAGTCGCCGAGCGCGTTGAAGACGTGGCCCTTGACGACATCGCCGACCGGCACCGAGATCGGCTTGCCGGAGTCGACGACCTCGGCACCGCGGACGAGACCGTCGGTCGACTGCATCGAGATGCAGCGCACCATGTTGTCACCGAGGTGCTGGGCGACCTCGAAGGTCACCGTCTTGGCGACGGCCGGGAGGGTGATCTCGGCCGTGAGGGCGTTGTAGAGGGCCGGGAGGGCGCCGCGCGGGAACTCCACGTCGACGACCGCGCCCAGGACGCGGGAGACCCGGCCGGTGAGACCGGCCGTGCCCGTCGTGCTCTGATCGGTTACAGCTGTGGTCATTGTCTAGTCACTTCCTGCGCTCGCGGCGAGCGCACCGGCTCCGCCGACGATCTCGCTGATTTCCTGGGTGATCTGTGCCTGACGGGCCTGGTTCGCCTCACGGCTGAGGCCCTCGACGATGTCGGTCGCGTTGTCCGTCGCCGACTTCATGGCCGTACGACGGGCCGCCGACTCCGACGCCGCCGACTCGAGCAGTGCGGCGAAGGCCCGGGTCGACATGTACCTCGGGAGGAGGTTGTCGAGCAGGGTGTCGGCGTCCGGCTCGAAGGTGACCTCGGGCTTGAACTCGGCCTCTGGGGAGTCCATGTAGTCCTCGCCCAGGTCCAGCTCCTCGATCTCGACCTGGGTCTCGATCGGCGCCAACCGCCGCGCCTTGGGCGTCTGGGTCAGCATGGAGACGAACCGGGTGTAGACGATGTGGACCTCGTCCACGCCCTTACGGGTCGTGTCGCCCTGGTGATCCTCACCGAGGAACTCCGCGGCGTCGAACGAGTCCTCGCCGCCGACAGCGAACGCCTTCGACAGGAGCTGGAAGGCCGGCCGGGCCTCCTGGTAGTCGGGCTTCTCGGAGTGCCCGGACCACGAACCGGCGAGGGGGATCTCCCGGAAGGTGTAGTAGACGATGCCCTTGTTGCCGAGGACGTAGATGTCCACCTCGCGACCCTCGCCCTCGAGGTACGCGATGAGCTCGGCGGCCTCCTTGAGGACATTGTGGTTGTAGCCGCCGGCCATGCCACGGTCGGAGGTCACCACGAGGACCGCGGACCGCTTGGGATCCTCGGGCTCGTTGAGCATGCGGTGCTGGATCGACGACGCACTCGCGAGGTCGGTCAGGATCGCCGTGATCTGGTCCGCAAACGGCTTCGCCGCGGCGACCCGTGCCTGGGACTTGGAGATCTGCGAGGTGGCGATCAGCTCCTGGGCCTTGGTGATCTTCTTCGTCGAGTTGACCGACTTGATCCGGTCGCGGAGTTCGCGCAGGTTGGCCATGGTCTCAGATCACGCTCCTCTCGCCCGAGTATCGGATGGCTGTCATCGCGAGGCCTCAGGCCTTCTTCTTCTTGGTGACCGTCAGCGTCTCGCGGTCGATCTCGTCCTCGGACAGCGCCTCGGCCTCGGGCTCGTTGACGACCCGCGAGCCGTCGGAGGCCACGAAGCCCTCCTTGAACTCGTCGGTCTTGGCCTTGAGGGTGGACATCGAGTCGTCGGACAGCGCGGCGCCGCCGGCGATCTGCTCGTAGACGTCGGAGGCGGCGTGGTGCAGGTGCTCGAGGAGCTCGTTCTCGAAGCGACGCACGTCCTCGACGGGGACGCTGTCGTAGAAGCCCTCGCCCGCGAGGTAGATCGACACGATCTGGTCCTCGACGGCCACCGGCGAGCTCTGGTCCTGCTTGAGGATCTCCACCAGACGCTGGCCGCGCTCGAGCTGGGCCTTGGAGGCGGCGTCGAGGTCGGAGGCGAACGTCGCGAACGACTCGAGATCGCGGTATGCGGCCAGGTCGAGACGCAGCGAGCCGGAGACCTTCTTCATGCCCTTGGTCTGGGCGGCGCCGCCGACTCGGGAGACGGAGATACCGACGTTGACGGCCGGCCGCACACCACGGTTGAACAGGTCGGACTCGAGGAAGACCTGGCCGTCGGTGATCGAGATGACGTTGGTCGGGATGAACGCCGAGACGTCGTTGGCCTTGGTCTCGATGATCGGCAGGCCGGTCAGCGAGCCGCCGCCCATCTCGTCCGAGAGCTTGGCGCACCGCTCCAGCAGGCGGGAGTGGAGGTAGAAGACGTCACCCGGGTAGGCCTCGCGGCCCGGCGGGCGACGCAGCAGCAGCGAGATCGCACGGTAGGCGTCGGCCTGCTTCGACAGGTCGTCGAACACCACGAGGACGTGGTTGCCCTGGTACATCCAGTGCTGGCCGATGGCCGAGCCGGTGAACGGGGCGAGCCACTTGAAGCCGGCGGAGTCGGAGGCCGGGGCCGCGACGATGGTCGTGTACTCCATCGCGCCGTGCTCCTCGAGGGTCGCCTTGACGCCCGCGATGGTGGAGCCCTTCTGGCCGACCGCGACGTAGATGCACCGCAGCTGCTTGGTCTTGTCGCCCGACTCCCAGTTGGCCTTCTGGTTGAGGATGGCGTCGATGCAGACGGCGGTCTTGCCCGTCTTGCGGTCACCGATGATGAGCTGACGCTGGCCGCGGCCGATCGGCGTCATGGCGTCGATCGCCTTGATGCCGGTCTGCATGGGCTCCTCGACCGGCTGGCGCTCGAGGACGGAGGGGGCCTGCAGCTCGAGGGCGCGGGTGTCCTCCGACTCGATGTCGCCGAGGCCGTCGATCGGCTGGCCGAGCGGGTTGACGACGCGGCCGAGGAAGCCGTCGCCGACGGGCACGGAGAGGACGTCACCGGTGCGACGGACCTCCTGGCCCTGGGCGATCTCCTCGAAGTTGCCGAGGATGACCGCGCCGATCTCGCGGTCCTCCAGGTTCAGCGCGACGCCGAGGATGCCGCCCGGGAACTCCAGCAGCTCGTTGGCCATCGCCGAGGGGAGACCGCTGATGTGCGCGATGCCGTCACTGGTGTCGACGACGACGCCGACCTCTTCCTTGGTCGCGTCGGTCGAAACAGTCGAGGTGTAGTTCGCAATCGCGCTGCGGATCTCATCGGAGGAGATCGTCAACTCCGCCATGTCATTCCTGCTCTCAAAGTCGGGATGTGCTTTATAGGTGTGTGCCGAGCCTCGACCACTGGAGACCGCAGCTCGTCGTTCGACCGGTCGAACCGGTCAGCGCAGGGTGCGCCGCAACGCGTCCAGGCGACCCGCCACGCTGCCGTCGATGATCTCGTCACCCACGCGGACCACCGCCCCGCCCAGCAGGGCGGGATCGACGTCGTTGTGGATGGCCAGCTCGCGGCCGTAGATCGACGCGAGCCGGCCACGGAGGTCGTCGGTCTGCTGCTCGGTCAGGGGCTCCGCGCTCGTCACCACGGCCACGGCGCGGCCGCGCAGTTCCGCGGCCTGCCGGGAGATCTCCATGAAGTCGTCCGCGGGCATCCCGGCCGGCCGGGCGACGGCCTGGGAGGCCAGCGCCTCGGTGACCGCGGTGACCTTGCCGTAGAGCACCTGGGCGAGCAGGGCCCGCTTGGCGTCCGCCGGCGCGGTCTTGTCGGCGAGGGCCTGCTCGAACTCCGCGTCGCCGGCGACGATGCGGCCGAGCCGGAACAGCTCGTCCTCGACCGTCTGGAGCTGGCCCTGCTGCTCCGCGGAGCGCAGGAGCGCCTCGCGGCCCAGCAGGATCAGGCCCGCCCGCAGTTCACGCGGGTTGGACCAGTCCCGGGACACCGCAGCGAGCAGGAGGTCGAGCGTGGTCTGGTCGACCTTCCACCCGAAGACCCCGCGCACGAGGTCCTGGCGGGCCTCCACCGGGGCGGACGTGTCGGCCACGGCGACCCGGAGTGACCGGTTGTCCTCCAGGACGTCGACGACCTGGAAGAGCTCCTGGCCCACCTTCGCACCGGTCGCCCCGCCGGCCGGGTCGGCGGCCAGGGCGGACTTCAGTGCCTCACGGGTCTGGTCGAGCGCGTCGCGACTCGCTGCGTGCATGGACTCCACTTCCCTTAGTTCTTGCCCGCGCCGGGGACCCGGTCGAGGTCTGCCAGAAAGCGGTCGATGGTGCCGGAGCGACGGACGGAGTCCGACAGCTGCTCACCCATGAGCCGCTCGGCCAGATCGACGGACTGACGCCCGAGATCGGAACGCAGTTCCGCGACGATCTGCTGACGCTGGGCCGCGAGCTGCTGGTTGCCGGCGGCGACGATCCTGTCGCTCTCGGCCTGCGCCTCGGCCTTCATGTCCGCGAGGATCTGCTGGCCCTGGGCTCGCGCGTCGTCGCGGATCTTGGCCGCTTCGCTGCGCGCCTCGGCGAGCTGTGCCTTGTACTTGGCCAGCTCCTCCTTCGCCTCGGCCTGGGTCTGCTCGGCACGACGCAGACCGCCCTCGATCCGCTCCTCTCGCTCATCGAGAACCTGCTGGAACTTCGGAAGGATGAACTTCCAGAACAGCCAGAGGATGACGGCGAGCGGGATGAGCGACCAGACGATGTCATACAGCGGAGGAATGAGCGGGTTGGGGCTCTCCTCCAGGGGGAGTGCTTCCCCCTCGGCCGCCAAGATGGCGATGACGTTGTTCATGGTGCGTCCCTAAGAGGTCGGTGTGTCGTCGATCAGAACAGGAAGCCGGCGACGATACCGATCAGGGCGAGCGCCTCGGTGAAGGCGATGCCGAGGAACATCGTGGTACGGAGGGTGCCGGCCATCTCGGGCTGACGGGCCATGCCCTCGACGGTCTTGCCGACGAGGATGCCGATGCCGATGCCGGGGCCGATGGCGGCGAGGCCGTAGCCGATCGCGCCGTAGCCGGTGACGTTCTGCTCGGCGGCCTGGGCGAGAGTGACGATGTCCATGGGGTTTCCCTTTCAGATGGCCGGGGCGGGTGGTTCCGCCCCGGTCGGACGTGGGTTGTCTGATTGACGGGTGGTCGTGTCAGGCCTGGGGGCCCGGGTACTAGTGGTTCTCCGCGTGGAGCGCACTGTCGATGTAGACGGCGACCAGCAGCGCGAAGATGTAGGCCTGCAGGAAGATCACCAGCAGCTCGAAGAGCGTGAACGCGACGGACAGCAGGGAGATGCCGGCGGACAGGACCGTCCAGCCGTTGAGCTGCCAGAAGAAGAAGTTCGACGCGCTGAACAGCAGCACCAGGATCAGGTGCCCCGCGAGCATGTTCGCCATGAGTCGGATGGTCAGCGTGGCGGGGCGCAGGATGAACGTCGAGACGAGCTCGATCGGGACCACCAGCAGGTGCAGGGCCGGCGGCAGGTTGGGGATCACGACGCTCGCCTTGATGAAGCGTCCGAAGCCGTAGCGCTTGGATCCCGCGTAGATGAAGGTGACGTAGCCCAGCAGGGCGAGCACCAGCGGGAACCCGATCCGGGCGTTCGGGGAGATGTTCAGCCCCGGGATGATGGCCGGCAGGTTCATCGCCACCACCGCGAAGAAGATCGTCGCGATGATCGGGAGGAAGCGGCGACCCTGCTCCTTGCCGAGGATCTCCTCCGAGATGTGCACCCGGACGAAGTCGAGGCAGATCTCCGCGACGTTCTGGACGCCCCGCGGCACCAGCTTCGGGTTGCGCATCGCGATCACCAGGAACGCGAGGAGAACGACCGCCATGAGGAGTCGGACCAGCATGAGGCGGTCGAGGGTGAAGGCACCGCCGGCGAAGTCCGTCAACCACTGCTCGGCAGGGAAGAACTCCTTGTCGATGTTCGGGGGGTGGAACTCGCCTTTGAAGGCCAGAAGCGTGGTACTCAGTGTGTTCTCCCCTGGTCGTGTCGGGCGACGGGCGCCCCAGCGCGTTCGGTATGAGCGGCCCGGAGTTCGCGGCCGGATCGGGTCAGCGCGCGAACGTCGTCAGGCCACGTGGCAGCCCGGTGACGTGCTCGTCTCACCGTCGTAAAGAGTAACACCCCGGTCTCGGTCCGTGACGGCAGGGGCACCCCTCAGGGGACGGTGGGTTCGACGTACGGCGTCCGGGCCTTGAGCACGGCCCACGTCTCCCCCGCGAGCACCACGACCAGTGCGACGATGATCGTCACGCCGAAGGCCGTGTGCGAGTAGAAATCGAACTGCGCGAGGGCGGCGACCACGCCCATCGCCACCAGGAGCTTGAGGAGCCACGTGCCCAGCACGACCGCTGCGGTGGTCTGCGGCGCGGAGCGCGCGGTGGCGATGACGACGATCGCGGTGGCGAGGACGAACGCCCCGCCGATCCCGGCGCCCATCAGGGCGCCCCACAACCCGGGCAGACCGTCGACGAGCGCCCAGACGATCGCGCTGATGACGGCGAGTACAGCCAGGGCCAGGACGCCGAACCGGACCGCCTTGCGCAACGCGGCGGTGTGCGGGCTCTCGGCGGGACGGTCGTCGGGTGCGGGCGCATCAGTCATGCCGTGCAGCCTAGCCGGATGCGGTCCCGCCTCCCGCGTGGTGTTGCGCCCGGGAGCTGCGGAGGCGCGGCACCAGGGTCGCGGCCAGCACGGAGAGCAGACCGGCGGCGACGAGCGGCACGATCACCTCGGTGGGCAGCATCGTCGCGCCCACGGCGCCGAAGGCGATGAGCGAGACCCACGCGTAGATCACGAGGGCGACACGGCGGTGGGAGTGCCCCAACGCGAGGAGGCGGTGGTGGAGGTGCATTTTGTCGGGCGCGAACGGGCTGCGCCCCGCCCCGACGCGGCGGACGACCGCCATGACGAGGTCCAGGACGGGCACGAACATCGCCGCGGCCACGACGATCACCGGCGAGAGCAGCACGATCATCTCCTGCGGCCCGTACAGGCTCTGCGAGATCTTCCCGGACGCGCTGGTGGAGGCCGCGGCGAGCACCAACCCGATGAGCATCGACCCGGAGTCGCCCATGAAGATGCGCGCGGGCTGGAAGTTGTGGGGCAGGAAGCCGAGGAGCGCGCCCGCGAGCACGGCGGTGACGAGCGCCGGCGGATAGGCGCCTACCGTTCCGCCCTGGTCGAGCATGATCCCCACGGAGAACACGCAGATGGCGAGCGCGGCGATCGCGCCGAGTCCGGCGGCGAGCCCGTCGAGCCCGTCGACGAAGTTCATCGCGTTGACGATCGCCAGCGTGAAGACGACGGTGAGCAGCCCGGCCTGCAGCTGATCCAGGACGAGGATGTTGCCGTCGCCGAACGGCAGGTACACGAGGGTCCACGACACGCCCATGGCGACCAGGACACCGGCGGCCGCGGCCTGACCGGCGAGTTTGGTGACGGCACCGAGGCCGAGGATGTCGTCGACGATCCCCACCAGCACGATCACGCCTCCGGCGATGATGGTGGCCTCGACGTCGGGCGCGAAGGGCGGGAACGCCCTGTTGAGGGCGGGGAGCTGGGCGGCGAGGTAGACGGCGACGAGCATCCCCGTGAAGATGCCGACCCCGCCCAGCCGGGGGGTGGGCACGACGTGCACGTCGCGCTCACGGGGGTACGCCAACCCGCCGATCGCGGGCGCCACTCCCCTGACCAGCCCGGTCACGACGAAGGTGACGAGGCCGGCGGTGACACCGATGAGCAGGAGCTCCCGGAACGGGATCCCGATGCCCACGGCTCAGCCGCGCAGGGCCGCGGGGTCGATGCCGAGGACCTCTCCGACGCGCTCCGCGGTCACTGCGCCCTCTCGCACGATGCGCGGCGCGGCCCCGGTGATGTCGACGATCGTCGACGGGGCCCCGATCGCGCAGGGACCGCCGTCGAGGTACACGGCGACGGAGTCGCCGAGCTGCTCGCGCGCCTGGGCGACGGTCGTCGCCGGCGGCTGTCCGGAGACGTTGGCGCTGGACACCGCGAGCGGGCCGACCTCCCGGAGGAGCTCGATGGCCACCGGATGCAGCGGCATGCGCAGCATGACGGTGCCGCGGGTGTGCCCGAGGTTCCAGTTCAGCGACGGCGCCTGGTGGACGATGAGGCTCAGCCCGCCGGGCCAGAAGGCGCGGATGAGGTCGCGGGCGGGGGCGGGCGTGCTCACGACGAGGCCGTCGATGGTCTCCCACGATCCGACCAGGACGGGGACGGGCATGTCGGGGCCGCGGTGCTTGGCCGACAGCAGCAGGTTGACGGCGTCGGGGTCGAAGGCGTCGGCGGCGATGCCGTAGAGCGTGTCGGTGGGGGTGACGACCAGCCTGCCCGCGCGCAGGGCGCCGGCCGCGGAGCTGAGGCCGACCTCGCGGCCGGTGTCCTCGGTGCAGTCGTAGGTGATGGTCACCTGGTGGTCCCCTTCCGGGCGCTCGTGACGACCTCGTCGTCGTCGTGGGTGTCACCGTGGTCGCCGACGGTGCCGCGGCGCGCGTCGAGTCGCCTCGCGGTGACGAACCGCGGCCGACCGGCGAGGTCGGTGTGCTGCTCCACGGTACCGAAACCCCCCTCCGCGGAGACCACCGCGGCGACCGCGTCGCCGGTCGTGTCGTCGTGCTCGACGGCGAGGAGGCCGTCGGGCGCGAGGAGCGCGGCCGCGAGGTCGACGAGGGGGACGACGACGACGAGGCCGTCCCCTCCCCCGAACAGCGCGGTGGCCGGCTCGTGCGCGAGGACCTCGGCGGGTAGGTCGTCGGTCACGGGGATGTACGGCGGGTTGGACACGACGGCCGCGACCCGGCCCCGCAGGTGCGCGAGGGTCTCGGGATCGGTGGCGTCGGCGTGGTGGACCTCGACGGGGGTGTCCCCCGCCGCCGCCCGCTCGTCCGCGTTGCGGCGGAGCCACTCGAGGGCCGCGTCGTGCAGTTCGACGGCGTGCACGCTTGCATCCGGCCGGGCGTGGGCGATCTCCAACGCGATCGTGCCGCTGCCGGCGCAGAGGTCTACCACCACCGGTCCGGGTCCGGGCGCGGGAGCGGGCGCGGGCAGCGCGGCGAGGGTCCACTCGACGAGCAGTTCGGTCTCCGGGCGCGGGATGAACACGCCGGGCCCCACGGCCAGGTCGAGCCGACCCGAGGCCGCACGGCCCAGCAGGTACTGCAGGGGCGTCCGATTCCGCGCGCGGGCGGCCACGATGCGCTCGACCTCGGCCACCGCCGTGGCGTCGAGGTCATCGGCGATCATGAGTCGGCCGCGGTCGATGCCGAGGACGTGGGCGCAGATGAGCTGCGCCTCGACGTGTGCCGAGTCGACACCGGCCGCCTGTAGCGTCCGGGTGGCCGAGCGCACCACCTCGGCGGCCGGGGCGGGGCGGGGATCCACGACGTCAGCAGCCTTCCACGGGCTAGGCCTGTTCCATGCGGCGACGGCGCTCCTCGGCGGCGAGGGCGTCGAGCACCGCGTCGAGGTCGCCGTCAAGCACGGCGTCGAGATTGTGGGCCTTGAACCCGACCCGGTGGTCGGCGATGCGGTTCTCCGGGTAGTTGTAGGTGCGGATGCGCTCCGAGCGGTCGACGGTGCGGACCTGGCTGGCCCGGCCCTCCGCTGCCTCCGCTCCGGCGGCCTCCTCCGCCGCGGCCTGGAGCCGCGCGGCGAGCACCTGGAGGGCGCGTTGCTTGTTCTGCAACTGACTGCGCTCGTTCTGACACGTGACGACCGTGCCGGTGGGCAGGTGGGTGATGCGCACTGCGGAGTCCGTGGTGTTGACGCCCTGCCCGCCCTTGCCGGACGAGCGGTAGACGTCGATCCGCAGATCCGACTCGTCGATCTCCACGGGGCCGACGTCCTCCGGCTCCGGGAAGACCAGCACCCCGGCGGCCGAGGTGTGGACACGTCCCTGCGACTCGGTGACGGGCACCCGCTGAACGCGGTGCACGCCACCCTCGAACTTCAGCCGCGACCAGACCCCGTCGCGCGACGGCTGGCGGGAGCGGATGGAGAACGACGCGTCCTTGTAGCCGCCGAGGTCGGACTCGGTGACGCCGAGGACCTCGACGATCCACCCGTGCTTCTCGGCGTACCGCGTGTACATGCGGGCCAGGTCGGCTGCGAACAGCGCGGACTCCTCACCGCCCTCGCCGGACTTGATCTCCATGACCACGTCGTCGGCGTCGTGCGGGTCGCGGGGCGCCAGGAGATCCGCCAGTCGTGCCTCGAGCTCGGCGGCCTCGGCGTCGAGACGGTCGGCTTCCTCGGCGAACGACGAGTCGTCCCCCGCGAGCTCGCGGGCCGCGGCGGCGTCGTCGCGGGTTGAGACCAGCGCGCGGTGACACTGCACGATCGGGGTCAACTCGGCGAACCTCTTGCCGACCCGGCGCGCGGCGGCCGCGTCCTCGTGCAACGTCGGGTCGGACAGCTGCGCCTCGAGGCCCCCGTACTCGGACAGGACGTCGTCGATCGAGGACGGCGACCGTCCCGCGCCCTGGGTCACTCCTCGTCCTGCGGCAGCGTGGGCGTCGTCTTGGCCACCTGCAACAGGAACTCGTAGTTGGTGTTGGTCTTGCGCAGCTGCGACATGAGCAGGTCGATGGCCTGGTGGGTGTCCAGACCCGAGAGCACCCGGCGGAGCTTGTGCATGATGCCCGCCTCCTCGGGGCTCATGAGCAGCTCCTCCTTGCGGGTGCCCGAGGGGCCGACGTCGACGGCGGGGAAGACCCGGCGCTCGGCGATCCGACGGTCCAGCTTGAGCTCGGCGTTGCCGGTGCCCTTGAACTCCTCGAAGATCACGGTGTCACCGGCCGAGCCGGTCTCGACCATCGCGGTCGCGATGATCGTCAGGGACCCGCCGTTCTCGATGTTGCGTGCCGCGCCGAGGAACCGCTTGGGCGGGTATAGGGCGGTCGAGTCGACACCACCGGACAGGATGCGCCCCGAGGCCGGGGACGAGTTGTTGTAGGCGCGACCGAGACGCGTGATCGAGTCGAGGAGGACGACGACGTCCTGGCCCAGCTCCACCAGCCGCTTCGCACGCTCGATCGCGAGCTCGGCGACCTGCGTGTGGTCGGACGGCGGACGGTCGAAGGTCGAGGCGATGACCTCGCCCTTGACCGACCTCTGCATGTCGGTGACCTCCTCCGGTCGCTCGTCTACGAGGACGACCATGAGGTGGCATTCAGGGTTGTTCGTGGCGATCGCGTTGGCGATGTTCTGCAGGATCGTGGTCTTACCGGCCTTCGGCGGCGACACGATGAGGGCGCGCTGCCCCTTGCCGATCGGCATGATCAGGTCGATCACGCGGGTGGAGATGATGTTCTTCTCCGTCTCGAGCCGCAGCCGCTGGTTGGGGTACAGCGGAGTGAGCTTGGAGAACTCCGGACGCTGGCGGGCCTGGTCCGCCGGGCTGCCGTTGACCGTGTCGATGCGGGCGAGCGGATTGAACTTCGCCCGGTTCTTCCCGCCCTGTCCGCCACCGCGGCCGCCACCCTGGCCACCGCCCGGACCGTCGTGCTGACCGTCGGACTGCCCGTCCCGGGGCATCTTGACCGCGCCGGTGATCGCGTCACCGCGACGCAGCCCGTAGCGACGGATCATGTTCATCGACACGTAGACGTCGTTGTTGCCGGCGAGGTAGCCGGAGGTGCGGACGAACGCGTAGTTGTCGAGGACGTCGAGGATGCCGGCGACCGGCTGGAGGACGTCGTCCTCCCGCACCTCGGTCTCACCCTCGGCCGGGCGGTTGCCGCCACGATTGCGCTCGCGGCGGCGGCGACCACGGCGACCGCGGCCCCCGCCGTCGTCGTCGCGGTTCTGGCCGTCGCCACGGGGGCCGTTGTCGCCGCCGTCCTGGCTGCCCTGGTCGGACCGGTTGCCCTGGCCGTCCTGGTTGTTGCGGCCACCCTGGTCGTTCCGGTTGCCCTGGCCGTCCTGGTTGTTCCGGCCGCCCTGGTCGTTCCGGTTGCCCTGGCCGTTCCGGTTGCCCTGGCCGTCCTGGTCGTTGCGGCCACCCTGGCTGTTCCGGCCGCCCTGGTTGCCGCGGTCGTTGCGGCCGCCCTGCTGGTCACGGGTGTCCTGGTCGCGGTTCTGCTGCCCGCGTCCCTGCCTCTGACCAGCGCGGTTGCCGTCCTCGCGGCGCGACCGCTCGCCCTGGGCCCGTCCGTCGCCCTGGGAGCCGCCCTCGTCGCCCGCCGGTGCGGAGTCGCCGCCGTCGCCGCCGTTGCGCGCCTTCTCCCCCGCGGTGTCCGCGCGGTTGCCGCGTCCCCGGCGACCCGTGCCGGTCGACGGTGCCGCTCCATCTGCCGAGGGGGACTCGGACGGCGCCTGCGGCTCCTCGCGGCGGGGCACGTCCGCCTGCTCCGGCGCGTCGGCCCGGCTCGTGGCCTCTGCCTCGCGCGGGGCCTCTGCCTGGCGCGGGGTCTCTGCCTCGCGCGGGGTCTCGGCACGGCGCGGTGCGTCGGACTGAGCGGGGCGGCCGCCTCGCGCGCCTTCGATCATCGCGACGAGGTCGCCCTTGCGCTTACCCGACAGGCCCTTGAGGCCCATCTGCTGCGCCAGTGCCTTGAGCTCGGGCAGTCGCATCGCCGACAGCGCGGCACCCTGGGGAGGGGTGGAAGTGGTGTCCGTCGAGGTCACAAGGATCCTTTCTGGGCCCGGGGCCGGGGCGGTGTGTTCCGCCTCGCATCGAGCAGGTGTCCGGGAAGCGGACTCGGCGTCCCGGGGTGGCCACGTGGGCCTTCCGCACCGGCACAATGGCCGGGCACGGATCTTTCGTCTGAGGGGGATCCACGCGAGGGGAGAACCGCCCGATGCGGGGGATCCCTGTACGTCACTCGCCGATCGGCCGCTCCGACCGAGACCGACCCACGTCGTACCGACCTGTAGCGGCGGGAATGGAAGTGGGATGACTCGGGACGCGGGGACGACCGAGCGCCCGTGACTGAGGTACAGCATACTACCCGGATGCCGATCTCGTGCACATCCCCCTCACGCGGGTCGCGACCGGCGCGAGGGGGCGGTCTCCCGGGCCGGTAACGTACACCACACCGAAGGGCGCACGAGGTGGAGGTGACCGTGTTCGGAACCATGGCGGACACGCCGTTGCTCGTCTCCCGCATACTCGAGCACGCCGCCGAACGACACGGCGGTTCCACCGTCACCGGATTCGTCGGAGATCTGGAGCCACGGCCCGTCCGCTTCGACGTCGTAGCCTCGCGGGCCGCCGCCACCGCACACGCGCTCGCCGGCCTCGACGTGCGCCCCGGCGACGTGGTGGGCATTCTCTCCGGCGCCCGCACGGAGGTCGTCGAGCTCATGTTCGCGCTGCCCGCCATGGGCGCCGTCGCATTCCCCGTGAACATCCACCGTTCGGAGGACTTCATCCTCTCCGTCCTGAGGGACAACCGGGTCGAGGTCGTCGTGGTCGATCCCGAACTGCTCCCCTCGGCGTACGCCGTGGCCGCACAGGTCGAGACACTGCGCCACCTCGTCGTCGTCGACGCCGCCGTCCCCTCCGCCCCCGGCGACATGCGCGCCGAGGTCCACGCCCTCGAGGCCCTCCTCGACGGGCAACCCACCACCTACCCGTGGCCCGAACTCGACGAACGCTCCGCGGCGGCCATCGCCTACACCTCGGGCACCACAGGCGCCTCCAAGGGCGTCGCCTACACCCACCGGTCCATCTGGCTCCACTCCATGCAGATGTGCATGGCCGAGAGCGCGGCGCTACGCAGCGGCGACACCGTCCTGACCACCATCCCCATGTACCACGTCATGGCGTGGGGACTCCCCTACGCGGCGTTCATGTCCGGCGCGGGCATCATCACCGCCAGGCCGCGCCCGGGGAAGGTCATGAGCACCGGCGCAGACGTCGCCGGACTTCTCGCCACCTACCGACCCAACAAGATGGCGACCACACCCGCCACCCTCCAACGACTCCTCCAGCGCCTCGAGACGAACCCCCAGCAGGTCGGCCACCTCAGCGAGGTCCTCGTCGGCGGCTCCCCCGTGCCCGAGGCGCTGTTCGACGCGTTCGTCAAGCGCCACGGCGTCACGATCATGCAGGCCTACGGCCTCACCGAATCCAGCCCGATCGCCGCGTTCGCGCGCCCGGACCCGCACTCGTCGGCCACCTACCGACGCGCACAGATGCTCGGCCAGGGCAGGTTCCCCGCCGGCGTCGAGGCGCGCCTCGTAGACGGCGACCGAGTCCAGCCGAACGACGGGTGGTCCGCCGGCGAACTCCAGATCCGCGGACCGTGGGTCACCGCCGGATACCTCGGGGACGAGGCGTCCGACCGGTTCGTCGACGGATGGCTCCGCACCGGCGACGTGGGCACCATCTCGTCGAGGGGCTACCTCGACGTGGTCGACCGGGTCGACGACATCATCGCCTCCGGCGGCGAGCTGATCTCCACCGTCGAACTCGAGCACGCGGTGCTGCGCGACGACCGGGTCGCGGAGGTCGCCGTCGTCGGCGTGCCCGACGAGCGCTGGGGAAACCGGCCCCTCGTGCTGGTGCGTCTCAAGGCCGGCGCCACCGCGACCGCCCGCTCGCTGTGGGACGGGCTCGACGGGCTCGTCGAGCCGTGGAAACGCCCCGATCACTGGGCGTTCGTCGACAACATCCCCCAGACCACCGTCGGGAAGTTCGACAAGATCCGGATCCGCGCCCGCCACGCCGCGGGCGAATACCAGGTCACGACGATCGCGCCGCGCTGACGCCGGTCAGCCGGCCGCCACGACGCGGGCGCCGTCCGCGATCTCCAGGTCCCGGACCGTCCACCCCTGCCGCTCGGCCAGTTCCCGCAGATCCGAGGGGAGCGCGCCGGTGCCGAGCACCAACACGGTCGGGCCCGCACCGGAAACCGTCGCGGCCAGCCCGCGCTCGCGGAGCCGGGTGACCCACTCGGTGGTGCCGACCAGGGCCGGCGCGCGGTACGACTGGTGCAGCCGGTCCTCCGTCGCGGCCAGCAGGTGCTCGGGGTGGGAGGCCAGGGCGACCGACATGAGCGCAGCGCGGCTCGCGTTGAACGCCGCGTCCTCGTGTGGGACGGTCGCCGGCAGCAGGCCCCGGGTCTGGGCGGTCGAGGACGTCTCCGACGGCACCAGCACGGTCGCCACGATCGACGGGTCGACCTCCATGCGCACGGCCCGGTAGTGGACGCCGTCGGACGACCGCTCGGTCCACGAGACCACGACGCCGCCCAGGACACTCGCGGCGGCGTTGTCCGGGTGACCCTCGAACTCACTCGCCAGCTGCACGAGATGGTCGGTGGACAGCGCACCGTCCATCAGTCCGTTCGCCGCCACCAGTCCCCCGACCGCGGCCGAGGCCGACGATCCGAGACCGCGCGAGTGCGGGATGGAGTTGGAGCACGAGATCCGGACGCCCGGCGCTCCGACACCGCCCGCCCGGAGACCCGCCTCGACGGCCTTGGCCACCAGGTGCGAGGCGTCCTCCGGCACCTGGCCGGCGCCCTCCCCCGAGACCTCGAGCTCGAGACCCGAGGCGATGACGGTCACCGTAATGGTGTCGTACAGGCCGAGCGCGACACCGAGCGCGTCGAACCCTGGCCCGAGGTTCGCGCTCGAGGCGGGGACCTCGATCGTCACCGTCCGGCCGACGGGCAGGATGCGCCCGCCTGAACTGCCGAAGACCTCCGGGCCGGAACCGTCCACGGCGCTCACTGCAGACCGAGAGCGCCGGCCACCGCGGAGGGGTCCACCGGCACGGGCTCGACCTCGGGCATGCCCAGCAGCGCCGTGTCCGGGTCCTTGAGACCGTTACCGGTCACCGTGCACACGATGGTCTGCCCGGCCTCGAGCTCGCCGTTCGCGTGCGCGTCGAGCAGGCCCGCCACCGACGCGGCCGAGGCGGGCTCGACGTAGACGCCGTCCTTGCCGGCGACCGTGCGGTACGCCTCGAGGATCTGCTCATCCGTGCGCTTGCGGAACGTCCCGCCGGACTCATCCCGCGCCGCCACGGCCCCGTCCCACGACGCCGGGGCGCCGATCCGGATGGCGGTGGCGATGGTCTCCGGATCCTTGACCGGCGCGCCGTCGACGAGCGGTGCCGCACCCGCGGCCTGCACACCCATCATCCGCGGCCGGGACGAGATGACGCCGTCGGCGTTGTACTCGGTGTAGCCCTTCCAGTACGCGGTGATGTTGCCCGCGTTGCCGACGGGCAGGAAGTGCAGGTCGGGCGCCCGGCCGAGGACGTCGACGATCTCGAACGCCGCGGTCTTCTGCCCCTCGATACGCACCGGGTTCACGGAGTTGACGAGCCCGATCTCCGCGTAGGTGGCGGTGGTCTTGCGCGCCAACTCCAGGCAGTCGTCGAAGTTGCCGTCCACCTGGATGATGGTCGCGCCGTGCATGACCGCCTGGGCGAGCTTGCCGGCGGCGATCTTGCCCTGCGGGATGAGCACCGCGCAGCCCATGCCTGCCCGGGTCGCGTACGCCGCCGCGGACGCCGACGTGTTACCCGTCGACGCGCACAGCACCGCCTTCTGGCCCCGTGCCTTCGCGTCCGTGACCGCCATGGTCATGCCGCGATCCTTGAACGAACCGGTCGGGTTGAGGCCCTCGACCTTGAGGTACACCTCGCACCCGGTCACCGCGGACAGATGGGTGGCGTGGATGAGCGGGGTGCCACCCTCGTACAGCGTCACCGGCTCCCAGTCGGAACCGATCGGCAGGCGATCGCGGTAGGCCTCGATGAGGCCGGGCCACCGGCGGTGCACGGGCTGGTGGGTGTTGCTCATTCGGTGTCCACTCCCTCGAGACGGATGACGCTGGTGATGGCGGTGACCGCGTCCTGGTCCGACAGCGCGGCGACGGTGTCCGCCAGAGCGCGCTCGGTGGCCAGGTGCGTCAGGACGGTGATCTCGGCGGTCGGCTCGACGTCCTCGGCCTCGGCGTCGGGCACCTCGACCTCGGTCTGCCGGACCTGGGCGATCGAGACCCCGTGCGTGGAGAACTCGGTGGCCACCTGCGCGAGCACACCCGGCTTGTCCGCGACGCGCATGCGCACGTGGTACCGGGTCGAGATCTCGTCCATGTTCGCCACCGGCAGGGCGGCGTACGTCGACTCCCCGGGCGCACGGCCCGCGCCGGCCTTGTTGCGTGCGGCCGCGACCATGTCACCGAGTACGGCGGACGCCGTGGGCGCGCCGCCCGCGCCCTGACCGTAGAACATGAGGCGACCGGCCGCCTGGGCCTCCACCACGACCGCGTTGAACGCGCCGTTGACCGCCGCCAGCGGGTGGCTGTTCGGTAGCAGGGCCGGGTACACGCGCGCCGAGACGGCCTCCGAGCCGTCGCTCTGACGCAGCTTCTCGCAGATCGCCAGCAACTTGATGGTGCAGTCCATGTCACGCGCGGACTCGAAATCGTCGGGCGAGATGCGCGAGATGCCCTCGCGGTAGACGTCCCCGGCGGTCACGCGGCTGTGGAAGGCGATCGAGGCGAGGATGGCGGCCTTGGCCGCCGCGTCGTAGCCCTCGACGTCCGCGGTCGGGTCGGCTTCGGCGTAGCCCAGCCGGGAGGCCTCGGCGAGCGTCTCCGAGTAGTCCGCGCCGGTCGAGCCCATCTCCGACAGGATGTAGTTGGTGGTGCCGTTGACGATGCCCACCACGCGCTCGACCTGATCGCCGGCCATCGACCGACGCAGGGGTCCGATGACGGGGATCGCGCCGGCGACGGCCGCCTCGAAGTACAGGTCGGTGTGCGTCGAGTCCGCGGCCTCGGCCAGCTCGTCGGTGTACTCGGCGAGCAGCGCCTTGTTCGCGGTCACCACGGCCTTACCGTGGCGCAGCGCCTCGAGCAGGAGCGGACGTGGGAGGTCGATGCCGCCCATGAGCTCGACGACGATGTCGACGTCCTCGCGCGAGACGAGCGACGCCGGGTCCGCGGTGAGCAGATCTGGGTCCAGCCCGCGGTCTTTGGTCAGGTCGCGGACGGCGACGCCGCGCAGGGCCAGGGGTGCCCCGATGCGGGCAGCCAACGCCTCGGAGTTCTCGGTCATGTAGCGGATGACCTCGGTTCCGACGGTGCCCATCCCGAGCACCGCCACTCCCACGGGTCGCACACCCGACGCGGTTACGTCGCTCACTGTCCCACCTCCAGGCTCGTCAGATCGTCCAGGGTCTCACGGCGCAGCATCAGTCGTGCCCGCCCGTCGCGCACCGCGACCACCGCGGGACGCCCGATCAGGTTGTAACGGCTCGACATGGAGTAGCAGTACGCGCCGGTGGCCGCGACGGCCACCAGGTCGCCGGAGCCGGCGTCCTCCGGCATCCACAGGTCGCGGACCACCACGTCACCACTCTCACAGTGCTTGCCGACGAGCCGGGACACGACCGGCTCGGCGCTCGAGGCGCGCCCCACGAGCCGGGCGTCGTAGACGGCGTCGTAGAGGGCCGTGCGGATGTTGTCGCTCATGCCGCCGTCGACGCTGATGTACCGCCTCTGCTCGCCCCCGGCGAGGTCGACGTCCTTGACCACACCGACCTCGTACACGGTGACCGTCCCGGGACCGGCGATGGCGCGGCCGGGCTCGACGACCAGGGTCGGAGGGGTCAGCCGCGCGTCACGCGCGAAGCCCTCGACGATCTCGCGGAGGGAGGCGGCGAGCCTGGCCACAGGAGGCGGATCGTCCGAGGGGACGTAGCTGATCCCCAGTCCTCCGCCGAGGTCGAGGTGATCGAGCTGAGCGGTGCGTTCCGTGCCGAACTCGTCGACGATGTCGCGCAGGAGTCCGATGACCCGGCGGGCCGCGAGCTCGAAGCCGTCGATGTCGAAGATCTGCGAACCGATGTGGCTGTGCAGGCCGGTGAGCCGGATGTGCGACGCGGCGAAGACGGCGCGGACCGCCTCCATCGCCGCGCCGCCGGCGAGAGAGAAACCGAACTTCTGGTCCTCGTGCGCGGTGGCGATGAACTCGTGGGTGTGGGCCTCGACGCCGACGGTGACGCGGATGAACACGTCCTGGACCACACCCTCCTCGCGGGCGATCCTGTCCAGCAGCTCGATCTCCGACATCGCGTCGATCACCACGTGGGCGACGCCGCTGCGCACGGCGTACCGCAGCTCGTCGGCCGACTTGTTGTTGCCGTGCACGGTGATCCGCTCCGGCGGGAAGCCCGCCCGCAGGGCGATGGCCAGCTCGCCCCCCGATGCGACGTCGAGACTGAGTCCCTCCTCGGCGACCCATCGGGCCGTCTCGGTGGTGAGGAACGCCTTGGACGCGTAGTGCACGCGATCCGCTCCCCCGAACGCGTCGGCCATCTCGCGGCAGCGCGACCGGAAGTCGTCCTCGTCGATCACGAACAGCGGCGTGCCGAACTCGGCGGCCAGGTCGGTCACCGGCACGCCGGCGATCTCGACGACGCCGTCGTCGCGTCGACGTGCGCCCCGCGGCCAGACCGACGGGGCCAGCGCCATGAGGTCGTCGGCGTCGGCGGGCCGCTCGGCGATACCGGGGGCGTGCGGGACCTCGTGTCGGGTGCCCGCGGGATGCGCGCTCACATTCTCTCCGGGGCGGTGACGCCGATGAGGCGGAGGCCGTTGGCCAGCGTCTGCCGGGTCGCCGAGCTCAGCGCGAGCCGGGCCTCGTGCAGGGGCCCGGGCTCCTCGTCGCCCATCGGCAGGACCCGGCAGGTGTCGTAGAAGCGGTGGTAAGCGCCGGCCAGTTCCTCGAGGTACCTCGCGACGCGGTGCGGCTCGCGCAGGTCCGCGGCGCTGGCGACGACCCGGGGGAACTCGCCGATGGTGCGGATGAGGGCGCCCTCGCGGTCCTCGACCAGCAGTGCCAGGTCCGCGCCCTCCGTGGTGACCCCGAGGTCGGCCGCGTTACGCGCGAGCGAACACAGACGGGCGTGCGCGTACTGAACGTAGAAGACGGGATTGTCGTTGGTCGCCGACGTCCACAGCTTCAGGTCGATGTCCATGGTCTGGTCGACCGAGGAGCGGATCAGCGCGTAGCGCGCGGCGTCGACACCGATCGCGTCCACGAGGTCGTCGAGCGTGATGACCGTGCCCGCCCGCTTGCTCATCTTCACCGGTTCGCCGTCGCGCACGAGGTTGACCATCTGGCCGATGAGCACCTCGATCGTCGCCGGGTCGTCGCCCAACGCCGCGGCGGCCGCCTTGAGTCGTGCGATGTACCCGTGATGGTCGGCGCCCAGCATGTAGATGCACAGGTCGAATCCACGCTCGCGCTTGTCGAGGAAGTAGGCGATGTCGCCGGCGATGTAGGCGGCGTCGCCGTCGGACTTGAGGACGACACGGTCCTTGTCGTCCCCGAACGCGGTGGAACGCAGCCACCACGCGCCCTCGGACTCGTACAGGTTGCCGTTGCCCTTGAGCGTCTCGATCGCCCGGTCAACGGCGCCCGAGGTGAACATGGAGTTCTCATGGGTATAGACGTCAAAGACGGTGCCGAACTCGGCGAGCGAGTTCTTGATGTGGGAGAACATCAGGTCGACCCCGGCCGCGCGGAAGGTCTCCAGCGCCTCGTCCTCCGGCATGTCGAGGACACCCGGATGCGCGGTCATCACCTGCGCGGCGATGTCCTGGATGTAGGCCCCGGCGTACCCGTCCTCCGGGGTCTCCTCCCCACGCGCAGCAGCGGCCAGCGAGCGGCTGAACCGGTCGATCTGGGCACCGTGGTCGTTGAAGTAGTACTCGCGGGTGACCTCGGCTCCGGAGGCCTCCAGGACGCGGCCGAGCGCGTCACCGACGGCCGCCCACCGGGTGCCGCCCAGGTGGATGGGGCCGGTGGGGTTCGCGGAGACGAACTCGAGATTGACCCGTCGGCCGGCCATCGCGTCGCCGTAGCCGTACCGCTCCCCCTTCTCGAGCACGGTGGCGACGAGCGAGCCCTGCGCACCGGAGTCGAGCCGGATGTTGAGGAAACCGGGACCGGCGATCTCCGCCGATGCGATGCCCGGATCCTGCGCCAACGCGTCCGCGAGCGCCTGTGCGAGGTCCCGCGGTGCGGACCCGATCTTCTTGGCCAGCTGCAGCGCGACATTGGTCGCGTAGTCGCCGTGTTCGGGGTTGCGGGGCCGCTCGACGGTCACCGTCTCCGGAACGACCGACGTGTCGGCGCCGCGCTCGGTGAGAACGGCGATGAGGGCGGCGCGGATGACGGCGGCGAGGTCGGCGGGAGTCACGTCTGCCCATCCTAGATGTCGGCACGTCGAGCCGGGAATCGGAGCCCGTGGGCACGCCGGTCGCCCGGCCGGAGGACACCCGATGCGGTGTCCGCCCGGGCCCGGTGCTACGATCAGTCTCGCTGTTCGACCGGATCCGCCACGCGGGTCCACGAGACAGCCTCCGGCCCATGCGGGTCGGTATCCCGCCCTCGTAGCTCAGGGGATAGAGCGTTGGTTTCCGGTACCAAAGGTCAGGGGTTCGATTCCCTTCGGGGGCACGACGGAAAGCCCTCTCCCGCCTGCACAGACGCAGGACAGGGAGAGGGCTTGTCACTTATCCGGGGCGGGCGCCGGGAGCAACGCGGCAATCGCCGGGCCGGTGGGCGGCGCACCTGATGAGCGCCCTGCCGCGGCGTCACCGTGGCGTCACCGCGGCAAGGTGATGCCGTCTACCTTCCCGACGCGCTGCACGACCCTTTCGAAGATGTCGGTGAGGATTCCGACCTCGTCGGGCGTGAGCTCGTCGATGAACAACTCGCGGACCTTCTCCACGTGCTTGGGGGCCACGGCGGCGATCGCCTGGGCGCCGGCCTCGGTCAGGGTGACGACGGTGCCGCGACCGTCCTCGGGGCACTCGCCCTTGGAGACCAGGCCGCGCCCCTCCATCCGACGGACCTGGTGGGAGACCCGGCTGCGGTCCCAGCCCAGCGCTGCGCCGAGTTCACGAGCACGCAAACCCTGCTCGCTGCCCTCGCTGAGGCTCACGAGTACCGAGTAGTCGGACTGGGACATCGAGGCGTCACGCTGGAGTTGCCGTTCCATCGCGAGCTCGAGCAGTTGATTGGCGTCGCGGTACCGCCGCCACATGCGCTGCTCATCGTCGCTCAACCAGCGTGTTTGACTCATGTGACTATTACAGCACGACGTTCCTTCGCCGAGTGTCCAGGCTCTACCCCGCCACCCGCACTCGATCAGTCCGCGTTCACCCGTTGGACGCACCCGATCGCTGCATCACGTGCGTCCGGGCCCCACCGATGCCGGCGAAGCGCGCCCGGTCGCACGTGAGCACGATCACCTGTGAGGTCGCCGCGGCCGCGGCGATGACCGCTCCCATGGTGAGCCTGCGTGTCGGGTCGGTGTAACCCATGGTGTCGTCGAGGAACACCGGGACGCCGTCGTCCCCGACAAGACGCGCACACGCGATCCGGACGATCACCGCCAACTGCTCCCGCGCTCCACCGGACAGTGACTCGTAATCCACTGTGACATCTCCGATCCGCCGGGACAGGATCGTCAGGTCCTCACCGAGCCGGACGTCGAAGTCCCGCCCGTAGACGAGCGACCCCAGTTCGACGACCGCACGGTGGAACGGCTCCTGATAGGCGAGCAACGCCTCGGAGCGCCGGGCGACGAGCGTTCGGTGGAGTAGGTCCGCCGCGCGGGCCCGACGCCAGAGGGCGGCGTTCTCCCGCTCCGCCGCGTTCAGCTCGCGCTCCGCAGTGGCGACCGCCTCGAGCCGTCCCTGGTCGCCGATCGCGTTGACCCGACCGAGCGCCGTGGCCACCGCCGCGGCGGAGTCGCGTTCCTCCGCCGCGAGTGTGGCGAGTGAGGCCCGCGCGTTCTCGAGCAGGTCCGGCGGTGCATCGGCGAGCGCGTCCTCGAGCGCGGCCCTGGCCTGCTGCGCCTTATCCCGCGCCGACTGTGCGTGCTCGCGTGTCTCCGCCTCAGCCTCCTCCAGGTCCCGGTCGGAGACCGCCTCCCTCGCGGCGCTGAGCGCGTCTCTGCACTCGCCGAGCCGTCCGGCGGCCTCGGCGGCCAACGCCGCCTTGGTCGCGTGCTCGGTCCTGAGGGTCGCGGCCTCGACATCCGCGGCGCGGTCGTCGGCCCGGCATCGTGCGAGCGCCTGTTCCGCGTTCGCGGTCTCCTCCGCCGGGTCCCCGGCCCCGTCGGCGTCGGGTGCCGCCGGCCCGCCTTCCTCCTCGGCCGCCGGTTCCGGCGCGTCTGCCAGCAGGGCCCGCAGGTCGGCGCGCCGGTCCTCGAGATCCTGCGGGGTGTCGGCGCCGAGCAGGTCCGCCCGCCGACGCCTCAACGCGGCGACCTCGGCCCGGAGGCCCTCGGCGCGTCGTGCACGCAGATCCGCCTCCTCGACGGAGTCGACGCCGAGGTCGGCGAGGAGCCGGTCACGTTCGGCGCGGGCGGCGTTCTCCTCCCGCCTGACCGCCTCCGTGTCGCCCGCGGGGACGACCGTGAGGGAGACCGTGCCCACCTCGAAGACCGTCTCCTCGACGATGTCGCGGGTCCACCCCGTCCCCGCATCGAGGCTCTCCCCCGCCACGCGGACGTCGCCCTCACCGGCGATCTCCACCCTGGGCGCGCTGGCCGCACTCCGGGCGACGGCCTGCCGGAGCGCGTCCTCGGCACGGCGACAGGCTTCGACGGCGCCGTCGGGAACCGCGATCGCGGCCAGGTCGGCCTCCTTGCCCCGCAACTCCTCGCCGAGCGTCTCCAGCGTCCGCAGCAGGCGCTCGATCCCCTCCAGATCAGCACGCCTCCGCGCCCGTTCCTCCTCCGCCCGGACGGCGTCGAGTCGAGCCCGGGCACGGGACACGCGTTCCTCGGCTGCCTCCAGTTCGGCGCGGGCGCGGTCGGCCCGGGCCTGCGCCGGCGCCATCCGCTCTGCGGCCACTGCCGTGGCCGCAGACAGGTCGTCGTGCCGGCGTTGCTCGTCCTCGGCCCTCGCGATGAGTGCCCGCCGCTCCCGCAGCGCGCCGGACGCGGCGTCGTGCGCGGCCACGGCGCGGTCGAGTTCGGCGTCGGCGGCCGCACGGGCACGGCGCAGCTCGTCCACCACGCGGCCGGCGGCCTCCAGCCTGTCGACCTCCGCGCGCAGCGTGGTCAGCGACTCCTGCCGCGCCCGGTGGACGGACGCCTGAGCCTCGTGATCGGTTACCGCGGCGTCGAGCTCGGCGTGGCGTGCCCGCGCCTCGGACAGGGCGGCGCGGGCCTCGGCGAGCCGCGTCTCCGAACGCGCGAGCTCGCCGGTCGGCTCGCCGCGGCGGGCCGTCAGGTAGCGGTTGCGCTCCTCCGCGACGCGGTCCATCAGCGAGTCGTCACCCGTGGGGTCCTCTCCGCCCGCGGCGGCGTCCAGGGCGCGGCGCAGAGAGCCCATCCCCTTGGCCGCGTCCACCTGACCCAGTGGTTCGTCCTGCGCGATCCGCAGAGCCTTCCACAGCGACCGGTCCACCTGGCGGTCCAGCAGGTCGCGGACGTGGTCGTGGGCGTCGTCACCGCTCAGCGCCGGGCGCGTGGAACCCGCGAACTCGAGTGACGTCCGCTTTCCGCGGACGAACTCCTTGCGGTACCGCATCCGCTGCCCGTCGACCGTGAACTCGGCCTCCACCACCACCGGCACGTCCCTGCCCACGGGGCTCGCGGCCTTGATCTCCGCGCGGCCGGACGACGCTTTGTGCTCGAGGAGCATCTCCAGGGCGTCCATGAGGCTGGTCTTGCCCGATTCGTTCGGCCCCTCGATCACCAGGACGCCGCGCGGTTCCAGTTCGACCTCCTCGCGGACCACCCCTCGGAAGTCCTCGAGCATGAGTCGGTGCAGGATCATCGCGTTCCTCCGTCCACGAGTCGGTACAGCAGACTGAGGGCGTGGCCCGCGTCCTCGGCCTCGGCCCCGCCGGACCCGGCCATTGCGACGAGATCCGCGACCGCGCGGCCCGCGTACCCGTCGACCAGGTCCGTGAAGTCCGTGTCCTCGGCCCGGACGACCAGATGGGTCCGGGACTGTCTCAGATAGGCGGCGGCGAACAGCGCGTCCCACGTCTCCAGCAGGTCGTCGATCCGCGCCCGGAGAGCGACCCCGACCGTGCCCGTGAGTCCGAGTTTGAGCACCGTCCGCGGCTTGTCGTCCATCGCCTCGATCCGCTCCGCCAGGGCGTCGAGATCGGCGTCCGTGTCGATCCGGGCGTCGACCGCGTGGAACGACCATCGTCCCGTCCGCAGCGGCGTGACCGTGCAGGCGCCCCGCTGCGACGAGGTCGCGGCCCGGGAGAGTTCGACGAGCAGGGCGTGGCCCGAGTCGGTCTCCACATCGTCGAAGTCGGTGGTCTCGGGGCTGCCCGAGAACCAGATCCGTTCACCGGAGCCCACCCTGGTCACCGAATGCCGGTCGCCGAGCGCGACGTAGTCCAGCCGACCCGACCCGATGGCCTCCTCCAGGGAGGCGACCGCGATCGCCTCCACCGACGGCGAGTGACCTCCGTAGATCTCGTCCGTCCCCCCGTGGGCGACCAGGACACGCAGACCGTCCGTCGGCTCCAGGGAGTCCAGCAACGCCGGCAGTCGGGAGGGATCCGGCCGCTTGGACGTCCACGGGACGCCCACGACCTCGACGCCGGGCACGACCTCGACCGGTCCGGTGCCGTCGAGCACGACGACGCCGCCGCCCTCGACCGCCGGCGCGAAGTCCCTGCACCGGAACACCGACGACACGTCCAGCGGATCGTGGTTGCCGGGAAGCACCAGCACCGGCACCGGGAACGCCGCCAAGGCCTCGACCGCGCGCAGGACGACCGAGCGCGGCACCGCGTTGTCCTCGAAGGCGTCGCCGGCCACCACGATGAACTGCGCCCCGTGTTCGGCCGCAAGCGTGCCGAGCGCCTCCACGGCGGCCAGCCGGTCGGCGGTGTAGACGGCCTGCGACTCGTCTCCGAGGAATCGCCGCGTCATGCCGAGCTGCCAGTCGGCGGAATGCAGGAATCGGATCGTCTCGCCGTCCCGTGGGGTGGTCATGGCCGCATCGTAGGACGCCGGTCCGACACGACGGCCGACGCGGGCCCGCTCACCGCGGTCGGTCCCTGCCGAACGCGTCGAGGAAGTCCTCCAGATCGGCCACGACCCGCAGCTGCTCGAGGGGGTCGTTGGTCGTCGCGGCGGCCAGTCTGCGGGTCACGGGCGCGTCCAGGAGGTCCTCGAGTCCGGCCGGCTCCGGGGACGGCACCGTCGGCAGGACCGGCTCGGTCCCCCACAGCGCCTCCTCGACGTCGACGGACACCTCGTCGTCGTCACCTCCCCTCAGAACGGCGCCGAGGTGCTCGGCGCTCAGGCCCCGCAGCGCGAACATGACGTCCGGCCTGGCGTCCCACCACTCGACCATGATGTACGCGGCCGCCAATACGTGCAGGCACGGCCCGGGCTGGACGGGGCACCGGCAGGAGTAGGCGGTGTCGCCGTGGACCGCCGGGAGGAGGAGGAACCCGACGGTGTCGGAGAAGTTCCCCGCGAGCGCTCCGAGCACACCGCCCTCCTCGCGTCTCAGGGCGGTGCGGAGCGCGTCCGAGTCCGCGGAGTCGAGGGGGGCGAAGGTGAACTCGACGGTGAACGGCTCGGGTCGGCTGCCGTCGACGTCGCAGCGCACGGACCGGCCCGCGTGCTCCAGCGAGAGCACCCTGTCGGCGCGCGCGGCCTTCCGCGCGAGGTACGCCTCGCCGCGGGTGACCCCGGATTCGAGGTCGCTCGTCCACCGCCGGCTCCACATGTGCCCGCCGAACGCGCCCGCGCGCGCCCTCGCGCGGATGCCCTTGCCGCCGTTCATTCCTCGTCCCGCCCCTCGTCGGTGAGCTCCACCAGCGCGGCGAGATCGGCGTCGGCGAGCTCGGTCAGCGCGCCCGCGAGCGGGCCCAACGTCAGCTCGGCGAGGTCCCGCTTGGCCTCGAGCAGTTCGTCGATGCGGTCCTCGACCGTCCCGGGCGCGACGAGAGTGCGGACCTGGACCCGCCGCGTCTGACCGATCCGGTGCACACGGTCGGTCGCCTGGTTCTCCACCGCCGGGTTCCACCACCGGTCCAGGTGCACGACGTGATTGGCCTCCGTCAGCGTCAGACCCGTCCCGCCCGCGCGCAGCGACGCCAGCATCACCGGCGGTCCCTGCGCGCTCTGGAACTCCTCGACCATCTGCGCCCGACCGGCCGCCGTGACGCCACCGTGGAGGAACGGCACCGAGCTGGCCGCCCGTCGCTCGAGCAGGGGCAGGATGAGGTCCCCGAACGCGCGGTACTGCGTGAACAGGAGGACCTTCTCGCCCGCGTCCAGGATCTCCGTGAGGACCTCATCGAGGGCGGCGAGCTTTCCTGAGCGATGGCGGCCGCCGCGCAGGAGCGCGGACCCGTCCCCGAGGTAGTGGGCGGGGTGGTTGCACACCTGCTTGAGCGCGGTGAGCCCGGCGAGGATCGCGCCTTTGCGCGCGGTCCCCTCCGACTCCTTGACCTGCTCCATCATGTCCTCGACGACCGCCTGGTACAGGGTCGCCTGCTCGCGGGTCAGTGGCGCGTCGACCCGGATGTGCAGCTTGTCCGGCAGGTCGGCGACCACCCTGGGATCCGATTTGAGGCGACGCAGCACGAACGGCGCGGCCAGGGCCCGCAGCCGCGAGGCCGCGGCCTCGTCGCGGTGCGATTCGATGGGCACCGCGAAACGCGCGCGGAACGTGCTCGCCGACCCGAGCAGACCCGGGTTGGCGAAGTCGAGTACCGCCCGCAGCTCGTCCAGCCGGTTCTCGACCGGCGTGCCCGTAAGGGCGATACGGTGCTCCGCCGGGATCGAGACGATCGCGCGGGCGACCGAGGTGGAGGGGTTCTTGATGGTCTGGGCCTCGTCGGCGACGAGTCGGCGCCACGGCACCGCGGCGAGGAGCTCGGCGTCACGCGAAGCGGTGCCATACGACGTGAGGACGAGGTCGGCGGCACCGAGCCGCCCGGCCGCGTCGTCGCCCCGCTCACGTGAGGGGCCGTGGTGGACGCGCACCGTCAGCTCCGGGGCGAAGGTCGCTGCCTCGCGCGCCCAGGTGGCGACCAGGGTGAGAGGCGCCACCACGAGGGTGGGGCCGAGCACGCCCCGGGCGTGCTCGGAGGCGGTGAGAGCGAGAACCTGCATGGTCTTGCCGAGCCCCATGTCGTCGGCCAGGACGGCGCCGACACCCGCGCGGGCGAGCGACGTCAGCCAGCGCACGCCCTCGAGCTGGTAGGGACGGAGGGTGGCGACGAACCACGCCGGGAGGTCGACGGGCATCGACGACGACGAGGGGATCCAGTCGAGGGTCGTGGGCGCCTCGATCTCGACGCCCTCCGCCTCCTCGGACATCATCGCGGCGGCGAGAGCCGGTGCGGTGACCCGCCCGCCACGCCTGGCCGCGAGGAAGCGGGCCGCGCGCCGGAGCGCCCCCGGATCCGCACGGACCCACTGACCGCGGAGCTTGACGAGGTCCGAGGCAGCGTCCAGGAGCATCCGGACCTCGGTGGCGTCGAGGGGGACGTCGTCGACCACCATCTCCCAGTTGACGTCCGCCAGCTGGTCCAGCCCCAGGCGGCGACCGGAGTCGACGTTCTCCGTGCCGGGTTCCGCGACGGTGACGCGCACGGCGGTCCGCACCCTGGTCCACGCCCGTGGCAGGAGCACCTCGACGCCCCGCCCGCGCAGCGCCTCGACCCCCTCGTCGACGAGCTGCACCACCAGCTCGGTGGGGAGGAGGAGGTCCTGGCCGTCGAGCGCCGGTACGGCGCGTCCCAGTGGCGGCCAGCAGCGCACCGCGCGGTCGACGACATCGCGGACGGCGTCGCCGACCGCGGTCGTGTCCGGCAGGTCGGAGAACGGGCGCAAGGTGTCCGTGCCCGTGCGCACCAAGACCTCCAGCCGCCACAGAACCTCCGCGTCGACGGCACCACCGGTCCTCTCGTCCCCGTGGACGCCCGCCCCGGGCTCGGCGCCCCGCCCGGCATCACCGACTCCGTCCCGGTCGGCATCACCGACGCCGTCACCGTCGACGTCCGCCTCCCCGGACGGCTCCACCACGCGGAAGACCACCTCGACGTCTCTCGCCGCCGCCGCGCGTCCGAACTCCCCGATCGCCTCGGCCAGCGCGTGGCCACCCGAGGTCACCTCTCCACCGACGATCAGGGCCGAGCCCAGCACGCTGCGCCGGTCGGCGGCCAGCGGCGCGAGGGCCATCCGGGCGTGCTGATCCGCCAGCGCCGCGAGCAGCCGGTCGAGATCCTCGCGGTCCGACACCAGACCGTGGCACCGGCTCAGACTCTCCGCGGCCCACGCCGACACGACGGGCGAGGCCGCGAGCGCCCACGAGGCGTTCCACGCGCCGTCCGACCGCGACATCGTCGGAACGACGTGGCCGGCGCGGACGAAGGCCGCCACACCGGCGGAGAGCGCCGCGAGCGCCCGTAGCCCCGGGCCGACCCAGTGTTCGGCGACGTCCGTCATCCCGCACAGGTCCACCGCCGTGGCCACCGAGACGCGGATCCCCGGGACGGTCGCCGGACGGACCCGACCCTCGAGGGGCACCCGCACCGCGATCCGGTGGGTGAGCGAGAACCCGCCGAGCAACTCCACTACGTCCCGCGGGGCCCCGGCCCTCCCGACCGCGGTCACCGACGACGCGGGGGCAATCGAACCGGGCCGGCGCAGGCCCGTCTCGCACCACAGGCCGATGACCCCTGACTGCCACACGGCGTGGAGGCGGGGGGCTGGCGTCGGGGTCACGCCCACATGTAAGCACGCCGGTCCGACACGGCTCCGGGCGCACGCCCCCGAGACGACGCGCGGGTGCTCCACAGGGCCGTCCCTCTCCACAGGCCGACCGCCGCAACCTCGTGCGCGGGCGGCGGGCCCCGGGGTCGGTGTCAGGATCGGTCCGTGATCCGGAGAGTGCGGCAGTGGTCGTCGGCGCGGGCGGCGGCGGGCCCGTGGCCGCCGCGGCGACGGCGCACCACGGCACGCGCGAGGGTGGTCCCGCCCCTCGCACCGCGGGCACTGGCGCTCGCGTCGGCGGTCGTCGTGGCGGCGATCGTCGTCGCCCGCCTCGGCCAGCCGCCCGACTCGGCGCCCGGTAGCCCGCCGAGGCAGTCGGTCCTGGCTCTGCTCGAGACGGTGCGCGTGGTGGACGCCCGCGAGCCGGTGCCCGGATACGACCGCGAGTGCAGCGGTGCATCCGCCTGCGTGTTCGGGCCCGCCTGGAGTGACACGACCGAGGCGCCAGGGTCGGGCAACGGGTGCTCGACCCGCCACGACGTCCTGGCGCGTGACCTGCGCGGGGGGACCCCGGTACCCGGCTCGCCATGCGAGCGGGCCGGTGGCGTCCTCGTCGACCCGTACACCGGGAGGACCGTCGACGTGGGCGTCACCGGGCTCCGCGGGATCCACATCGACCACGTGTACCCACTGTCGGCGGCGTGGGACCTCGGCGCGTCGGCCTGGCCCTCGAGCCAGCGTGCCGCCTTCGCCAACGATGTCGACCACAATCTGCTGGCCGTCACCGCCGCGGTCAACACCGGGAAGAGCGATTCCACCCCGGCCGACTGGCTCCCGCCGGACCCGGCCCGTCACTGCTTCTACGCGTCCCGGTACCTCACGGCGGCGACGGTCTACGGGCTACCCGTGACGAAGGCAGATCACGCGGCGCTCGCCGACGCCGCCCGCCGGTGTCCGGCCGGGCGGTGAGGCGGCAGGCCGGTGTCGACACGGACTCCCCGCGGGAATCCGTGTCAGTAGCGGTCCTGCCCGCCCCCGGAACGCCCGCGGAACCCTCCGCCGCCGCGACGGTCGTCGTCCCCTCGGCGGAAACCACGCCGGTCGTCGCGCCGGTGGCCGCCCCCGCGCGGCTTCCCGCCGCGGTCGTCCCGGAACGAGGAGGGCCGCCCCGCCGGCGCACCGCTGTCGGGGCGGATGTCGATCTCAGCGCCGCCGACGCGGATGCCCTTCATGGACTCGAGCTGATCCGAGGGAAGGCCGGCGGGCAGTTCCACGATCGAGTGATCGAAGCGGATCGAGATACGCCCGATGTCGCCCCCGCTGAGGCCGGCCTCGTTGGCCAACGCACCCATGATGGAACCGGGCTTGACGTTGTTCCGCTTGCCCACCGCGATCCGGTACTGGGCCATGTCCCTGCCCGAGCGCGACGGCCGCGGCCCGTCGGAGAAGTTCCGCGCGGGACGGTCGCGACGGTCGCCCCCGCGGTCGTCCTGCCGCTCACGCCGCTGGGGACGCTCGGGCTCACGCATGAGGAACTCGTCCGAGTTGCGGGACTGGGTGGCCAGTGCGGCCGCGATGTCGGCCATCGAGACCGAGTGCTCGGACGCGTACTCCTCCACGAGCCGGCGGAACAGCGCGATGTTGGGGTCGTCGAGGCTCTCGGTGATCGACTGCGCGAACTTGGCCATCCGCATCTCGTTGACGTCGTCGACGCTGGGCAGCTGGATCTCCGTGAGCGGCTGCCGGGTCGCGCGCTCGATCTGGGACAGCAGTCGACGCTCGCGGGGGGTGACGAACAGCAGTGCGTGCCCGCTCCGGCCGGCGCGACCCGTGCGGCCGATGCGGTGGATGTACGACTCGGTGTCGTGCGGGATGTCGTAGTTGACGACGTGGCTGATACGCGGCACGTCGAGGCCGCGGGCGGCGACGTCGGTCGCGACGAGGATGTCGGTACGCCCGTCCTTGAGCGCCTCGATGGTGCGCTCGCGGAGATTCTGGGGGATGTCGCCGTTGATCGGGGCGGCGGAGAAGCCACGTGCGCGCAGCCGCTCGGCGAGTTCCTCCGTCGCCGACTTGGTCCGGACGAACATGATCATCGCGTCGAAGTCCTCGACCTCGAGGATGCGGGTCAGGGCGTCGAGCTTGTCACGGTGGTTGACCAGGACGTAGCGCTGCTGGATGGTCGGCGCCGTCGACGTCTTCGAGGCGACCTTCACCTCGGTGGGATCGGTGAGGTACTTCTGCGAGATGCGTCGGATCGCGGACGGCATCGTGGCCGAGAACAGCGCGACCTGGGTGCTCTCCGGAGTGTCCGAGAGGATTCGCTCGACGTCCTCCTGGAAGCCCATCGCGAGCATTTCGTCCGCCTCGTCGAGGACGAGGTGCCGCAGGCCGGAAAGATCAAGCGTGCCCTTCTTGAGATGGTCGATGACCCGCCCGGGGGTGCCGACGATGATCTGCGCGCCCCGCCGGAGACCCGAGAGCTGGATACCGTAGGCCTGACCGCCGTAGATGGGCAGGACGTTCACCTGGGGCATGCCCGCGGAATAGGTGACGCACGCCTCGGCGACCTGGAGCGCGAGCTCGCGGGTCGGCGCCAGGATGAGGGCCTGGGGGCTCTTCACCGACGGGTCGATCAGCGAGAGGATGGGCAGCGCGAACGCGGCCGTCTTGCCGGTACCGGTCTGGGCGAGCCCGACGACGTCCCGTCCCTCGAGGACGAGCGGGATGGTGGCCGCCTGGATGGCGGACGGCACCTCGTAGCCGACGTCCCGGACCGCCTTCGCGACGGCGGGCGCGAGCCCCATGTCCGCGAAGGTGACCGCGGCGTCCTCGGCGGGAGCCTCGTCGTGGGGGGCGTCGTCGCGGGCTCCGGCGGGCGCGGCTACGGGCGTTTCGGGAGTGCTGGCGTCGGTGTCGACCTCGTCGCCGGCGGTGGCGGTACGGTCCTCGTCGTTGTTGTCCATGAGGCCTTACATGCTACGGCCTGCGAGGTCCGTTGAGCGACACGGCTTGCGCAGGTCACTCCCCCGCGGCCACCCTGTCGGCCGTCTGCCGGGGCTCCCTGGCCACGGCCCACGGCACCACCGCCGCCAGGAGGAGGACGCCGGAGACCGCGAAACCCGTCGCGTAGCCCAGCCGGTCCACCACCAGGCCCACGACCACGGGGCCGAGGATCGCCCCGGAGTCACTCGCCATCTGGAACGTGGCCAATACCTTGCCGCCGGCGCGGTCCGCGCCGATGACGTCCGCAACGGCCGCCTGCTGTGCCGGGTTGAGGATCCCCGCGCCCATGCCCGCCACCACCGACGCCGCGACGAGGAGAGGAACCGTGTCGCACCATCCCAGGGCGATGGTCGTGACGCCGGAGACGACGAGACCGGTGATCACCATCGGCCGCCTCCCGAACCGGTCCGACAGTCTGCCCGCCACCGAGACCACGGAGGCCGTGCCCACGGCGAAGGACGCCAACGCCGTGCCCGCGATGCCGGCACCGGCGTCGAAATTGGCCGCGGCGAACAACGGGATGATGGCGACACGGACGCCGAACGAGGTCCAGCCGTTGACGAAACTGGAGATCAGCGCGGCACGGTAGCCGCTGTGACGCAACGCCTCGCCGACGAGCAACGACTCCTGTTCGGGGGAGTCGTCATCGGGTGAGCGTCGACGGCCGCCGCGTAGGAACACGGCCACCACGCCGGTCGCCGCGAGCAGGGTCCCGGCATAGACGAAGAACGGGACGCGCATCCCGAACTCCGCCAGCAGTCCGCCCAGCACGGGCCCGCCGATGTTGCCGATGAGGAACGCGGTCGCGTACAGCCCGGCGATCCGTCCCCGCTCGCCCGGCGGTGAGAGCCTGGTCAACAGCGCCATCGCGGAGATGGTGAACATCGTGGACCCGAGACCGCCGAGGCCGCGGAAGACCAGCAGCTGCCAGTAGGACTGCGCCAGGCCGGTCGCCAGGGTGGAGACCGCGACGATGAGCAGGCCGGTCATGTAGACCCAGCGCTCCCCCATCCTGTCCACGAGGAACCCACCGGCGGGCGCGAACACCAGGCGGAAGAAGGCGAAGGCACTGACCACGACCGAGGCGGCCGCGACCGACACGTCGAAGTCGCGGGCGAACTGCGGCAGCACCGGCGCCACGAGTCCGTACCCGATCGCGACCGCGAACGCGGCCACGACGAGGACCCAGATGTCCGCGGGCAGGCGGGGTCGCGGCGAGGACCGCGCGGCGTCGCGGTCCTGCGTCGTGCCCCTCACGCCGATCGGAGGACGCGCGCGAGCACGTCAGCACCGAAGTGCAGCGCGTCGACGGGCACCCGTTCGTCGACGGCGTGGAAGTGCCCGAACACGTCGAACTCGTCGGGCACACGCAGCGGGACGAAGCCGTATCCGTCGATCCCCAGCTCGGAGAGATGCTTGTTGTCGGTGCTGGCGGGCAGGAGATAGGGCACCACCAGGGAGTCCGGATCCGACTCTCGGACGGCCTCGCCGATCACGTCGACCAGGGGGGCGTCCGCCGGAGCCGCGATGGGCGGCTGCCAGATCCACTCGACCGACACGTCGGGCCCGAGTTCCCGCTCCACCTCCGCGCGGAACGTCTCCTCGCCGCCGGGCAGGACACGGCAGTCGATCTCGGCGTGCGCCTCGGTCGGGATGACGTTGGTCTTGTACCCGGCGGACAGGACGGTCGGCGACGCGGTGTGCGACAAGGAGGCGGCGACGAGCGGGCCGAAGTGGCCGAGGACCTCGAGGCGGTCCGGCAGCTCCGCGACGTCCCCGCTGCCGCCGGCGATTCGGCCGACCGCCGCGGCCAGCGCGGTGTTGGCCTCGGTGGGTTCCACCGGGAAGTCGATGCCGGCGACGCGGTGGACCGCACCGGCGATGGCCGCGACGGCGTTGTCGGGCGTGGGGCGCGACGCGTGTGCGGCAGCACCGTGCGCGGTCACCTTCGCCCAGGCCACGCCTTTCTCGGCGATCGCGATGGGGTACAGACGACGTCCCGCCACGGGCACCGACCATCCGCCGACCTCGCTGAGCGCCTGGGTCATGCCGTCGAAGAGCTCGGGGCGTTCGCGGACGATCCACTTGGCGCCCATGATGCCGGCCGCCTCCTCGTCGGCGAAGAAGGCGAGTAGAAGGGAGCGACGGGGGACGATCCCCTCGCGGCGGTAGTGGCGCACCACGGCCAGGATCATGCCGATCATGTTCTTCATGTCGACGGTCCCGCGGCCGTAGAGCCACCCGTCCCGGATCTCCCCCGCGAAAGGCGGGACGGACCAGTCCTCCGCGACCGCCGGCACCACGTCGACGTGACCGTGCACGACGAGACCACCTGCGTGCGGATCCTCACCCTCCATCCGCGCGAACAGGCTTCCCCTGCCCGGGACCGACTCCACGAGTTCGCTGTCGATGCCGACCTCGCGGAGGTACTCGGCGATCCGTAGACAGACACGGGTCTCGCCGTCGCCGATCGTCGCGGGATCACCGGTGTTGGTCGAGTCGATGGCGACGAGGTCGGCCGTGATCGAGACGGCCTCCGCGCGCATCCGCTCCCGGGCCTCGTCGGTCATCTCGTGGGCGTCGGTCATCCGAAACACTTCCCTTCACCACGGTAGGTGGGCCAGCGGTCCACGAGGGCGGGCCCGTCAGCAGTCTCGTCCACCACGTGCAGCGTGTCGAACCGCTCGCACAGCTCACCGGCCTTGGCGTGCCTCCACCAGGCACGCCCGCCGATGGCCACCTCCCCGCGCACGGGCGTCTGGACCTCTCCGGCGCCCTCCCGGCCGAGGTATCGCAACCCCGCCGGCGCGACGGGCACGGGCAGGCGATCGCCGCCCGGTACGCCCGAGGCGACGTAGCCCCCGTAGAGAAACGTGGTCAGTCCGGGCCCGGGCCTCCGCACGGCGGGCAGTGCGAACATCAGGGCCGGCCGTGGCGTGAAGGACCGGTAGGCGTCGAACAGCCCCGGCACGTAGAGGCCCGAACCGGCGGTGACCTCGGTGACGGCGGGAGCCGCAGCGCTCTCGGCGACCGACCCCGAGCCGCCGGAATTGACGATCTCCGGCCACTGACCGGTGATGTCCGCGATGACCTCGGCGACCGAACTGCGGACCCCGCGGAGCCGCCGCATCGACAGCCGCTTCACCACACCGACCCCGGGGACGTCGTCCGGCACCCCTGCGACCTGCGCCTCGTAGAACATCGAGCCGACCACACGGAACCCCTCGCCGGTGGCGTGACGCACCAGGGGTGCCACGTCCTCCGGGCCGCGGAGGGGGGATCGCCGGACCCCGAGGTGGACCGGACCCAACCGCAGCGACGAGTCGACGTCGATGCACACCCGCGCGTCGCCCGCCCCGGCCTCGCGGGCGATCTCCAGCTGCCGCGGGTGGTCGACCATGAGGGTCACGGCGTCGAGCGCCGCCGCATCCGCACCGAGGCGGCCCAGCGCCGCGCGGTCGACGGTGGGGTACCCCATGAGAACGTCGTCGCACCCCGAGTCGACGAGCCACAGCGCCTCGGAGAGCGAGTACGCCATGACGCCACGGACCGCCTCGTCCCCGAGCAGGTCCGACCCGAGTACCTCGCGGAGCACCCCACGCGACCGCACCGATTTACTGGCGACGCGGATCCTGGTGCCACCGGCCCGCCGGCGCAGATCCCGCAGGTTCGCCCGCAGGCTCGGCAGGTGCAGCGCGGCGAGCGGCGCGTCGATGTCGGCTGTCGCGGCGTCCAGGGCGCCGACGACTCCGAGCTCATGGGCCCGGGCCGGGCTACGCACCGTCGGCGGGCCGCGCGTCCCGCACCACGAGGTCGACCGCACGGTGCAGCAGGTCGTTGGCCTCGTCGTCGTCCCGGTAGATCTGCCACCGCAGGCTGATGCCGGTGATGATCGACAACACCACCCGCACCATGTCGTCCAGGCCCATGCCCCACCGCACGCCGGCCGACTCGGCGGTGCGCTCCAGGAGGGAGCGCACGATCGCCTCGTTCGACTCCTGCTGGTCCCGGGCCAGCCCCACCTCCGGCAAACCGTGCGTCCGCAACGAGTACGAGACGATCTCGTAGGTGAGCAACTGCCGATCCGGCGACGCGGAGATGACCGCCCAGATCAGGTCGATCGCCTCATACAGCCGGCGGCGGAGGCCCTCCGTCCCGCGGGCGCCCGAATCGAAGTCGACGCTCACGAAGGCCCTGGCGGCCTGGTGCACCTCGGAGTTCACAGCGCCGATCACCTCTCGGAGGAGTTCCTCCTTGTCGGTGTAGCAGTAGTGGACGACACCGAGGGAGACGCCGGCACGCTCGGCGACGCCTCGCACGGTCACCGCCCCGAGGCCGTCGTGCTCGGCGATCTCCAGCGCGGCCCGGAGGAGCTGCGCCCGGCGCTGATCGGCAGGTAGTCGTCTGGTCACCCGTCCATGGTACGACGGCGAGGAGGGAGTAGACACCGATAACAGGCCTCTGCTCCCCCGGCCGTCCGGGCCTCCGTCATCTATTCAGGTCGATTGTCCAGGACGGCTCCCGGTCCGGCCGCCCGCGGGTACTCTCTCCAGCCATGACGACCTCGGTGTCCCCCTGGCAGAACTGGGCTGGCAACGTGCTGGCGACCCCGTCGGATCGGCGGGCGCCCACGACAGTCGCCGAGGTGAGCGACGTGGTGACCGCGGCCGCGGAGCGTGGTGACCGGGTCAAGTGTGTGGGCGCCGGGCACTCCTTCACGCCGGCCGCGGCGACCGACGGGGTCCTGGTATCCCTTGACGACCTGACCGGCATCGAGTCGATCGTGCCGACCCGCGACGCGGCCGGCCGGGTCGACGGCGCCGACGTGACGGTCTGGGCCGGGACCCGCCTGCACCGGCTGGGCCCTCTGCTCTGGGAACTCGGGTTGGCGCAGCAGAACCTCGGGGACTTCGCGGAGCAGTCGCTCGCCGGCGCGGTGTCCACCGGGACCCACGGAACCGGGTGCGGAGCGCCCGGGCTGCCCGCCACCGTCGTCGGACTGCAGCTCGTCGCCGCCGACGGGTCCGTCCTCTCCTGCTCGCCGACCTCGCATCCGGAGGTCTTCGAGGCCGCGCGTCTCGGGATCGGAGCCCTGGGGGTCATCACCAAGATGACGATCCGGTGCGTGCCCGCCTTCGCCCTGCGGGCCGAGGAACGCCCGTGGACGCTCTCGGCGGCACTGCGGGACCTGGAGGGATTCGCCCGCTCCGCCGACCACGCCGAGTTCTTCTGGTTCCCGCACACCGACGCGATCACCGTCAAGCGCAACACCCGCTTACCCGGGGACACTGAGCTGAGCCCCGTGGGCCGTGTCCGCGAGCTGGTGAGCGACGAGTTCCTGGCCAACGAGGCGTTCGACGCGTTGTGCCGCGCCGCGACGCGCAGGCCCACCCTGACACCCCGGCTCAACCGCTTCGCCTCACGGGCGCTCACCGCCCGCGGGTTCACGGATCGCGGCTACCGCGTGTTCGCGTCGCCGCGGCGCGTGCGGTTCCGCGAGATGGAGTACGCGGTACCCCTCGGAGCGGCCTCCAGCGTGCTGCGCGATCTGCGAGACACGATCGATCGGTCCGGCGTCGTCACGCCGTTCCCCGTGGAGGTGCGGTTCGCCGCCGCCGACGACGTGTGGATGTCCACGGCGCACCACCGCGAGGTGTGCTACATCGCCGTCCACCAGTACCACCGGATGGACCACACCGAGTTGTTCCGGCTGGCCGAGTCAATCTTCCTCGCATCGGGCGGGAGACCGCACTGGGGCAAAATGCACACCCGGACCGCCGCGGACCTGTCGACGATGGTCGAGCGCTTCGACGACTTCGTCTCGGTGCGCGACCGACTCGACCCCGATCGGCTCTTCGGCAACGAGTACACCGAGCGTGTACTGCCCTAAGGCGCGCCCCGCCCCGGGTTGCGTACCGTGGTGGTCCGAGCGGCCCGAGCCGACCGCCCGCCACGACCCCCAGGAGTGAGTGACCAGTGCCCGACCGCGTCCCCGCCGAAGCCTCCGGTCCCGCAGCGGCGGTGGTGACGGCAGCCCTGCGCCGGGCTATCCGAGGTCAGGCCGGCGCCGCCCGCGCCTATGTCCGCCAGCTCCGTCGCGCGCACCCCGACGAGTCGCCCGCGCGGATCCGTGAACGTCTCGACAGCCGATTCCTCACCGCCGTCACCGCATCCGGAGCGGCCGTGGGCGCCGCCGCCGCCGTTCCCGGCATCGGCACGGTCGTCGCGTTCGGCGCGGTGGGAGCAGAATCTCTGGTGTTTCTGGAGGCGGCCGCCTTCTACACGATGGCGGTGGCGGAGGTGCACGGTATCGACGTCCGAGAGGGCGAGCACGAGGAACTCCTGGTCATGACCGTGATGCTCGGGGCGTCCGGCACGGCGATCCTCGCCAACGCGGTCGGGCCGTCCGGCGGCGCGGGTTCGCTGGCGAGCAGGTCGCTGCACGTGCCGGGCCTCAAGGAGATCAACCGCCGCATGCTGAGTCGTTTCGCCCGCAAGTTCGCCGTCAAGCGCGCCGGGCTGGCCGTGGGCAAACTCGCGCCCGCCGGGCTCGGGGCCGCGGTCGGTGGATGGGGAAACCGGCGACTCGGGAGGACGGTCGTGGAGACCGCCGACGCGACCTTCGGCGCGTCCCCGAAGGAGTGGCCCACCGTATGAACAGACGACCCGGCCCACCGTGTGAACCCACGGTGACGGGCGAGTGGCATCCCCCTGTCAGGTGAGATCGGAAAGCCCCGATCGGGCAGACGGTCTAGCCTGGACCCATTGACGTGTGAAACCCACCACAGAATCAGAGAGGCACCACAAGATCGTGAGCAACAACGTCTCACAGTTCGGACAGAACCAGTGGCTCGTAGACGAGATGTACGAGCGGTTCGCCCAGGACCCGTCCTCGGTGGACGAGTCCTGGCACGAATTCTTCAAGGCCAACCCGGAGGCCGCCTCCTCCACCGGGTCCGGCTCCACCAACGGCACAGCCCCGCGCGGAACGGACGGAGCCGAAGACCGGGCGCGGTCCGGCGGTGAGACCCGAGCGTCGTCGAAGCAGTCGGCCAAGGCGACGGGTGCGACCGCCCCGGCCGAGACCGGGTCCTCGGCGGAGAAGAAGACGAAGAAGGCCGCGGATCTGACTGTGGACGATGTGACGCCGACCGCGTCCGCCAAGGACGTCGCGGCCAAGCCGGACGCCGACGCGTCCCCGCGTCGCAAGGCGCGGGGACAGGGCGTACCCGCCCCCTCGGGAACCCCGGAGACACGCAGGAAACCCGATACGCCGGCGGTCGGCAAGCCCTCCCGTCCGCAGTACACCCCTCCGCAGGAGACGGAGACCAAGGCGCTGCGCGGTGCGGCCAACGTGATCGTCAAGAACATGAACGCGTCGCTCTCACTGCCGACCGCGACCTCCGTCCGCGCGGTCCCGGCCAAGCTGATGATCGACAACCGGATGGTCATCAACAATCATCTCAAGCGCACACACGGTGGGAAGATCTCCTTCACCCACCTCATCGGGTACGCGATGGTGCAGGCCATCAAGGCGTACCCGAATATGAACAACCACTACGAGGAGATCGACGGCAAGCCGCACACCGTCACCCCGGCGGGGATCAACCTCGGACTGGCCATCGACATGAAGACCAAGGCCGGTCGCTCGCTCGTCGTCGCGGCCATCCGCAACTGTGAGGCGCTCGACTTCCGCGGCTTCCTCGACGCCTACGAGGACATCGTCGCCCGCGCCCGCGAGGGCAAGCTGACGATGGACGACTTCTCGGGCGTCACGGTCTCGCTGACCAACCCGGGCGGTATCGGCACCGTGCACTCGGTGCCCCGTCTGACCGTGGGTCAGGGCGCGATCCTCGGTGTGGGCGCCATGGAGTACCCCGCCGAGTTCCAGGGTGCCAGCGAGGAGCAGCTGGCCAACAACGCCGTCGGCAAGATCACCACACTGACCTCGACCTACGATCACCGGATCATCCAGGGCGCGGAGTCCGGCGAGTTCCTGCGTGAGATCCACCGCCTGCTCCTCGCGGACGAGTTCTACGACGAGATCTTCGACGCCCTCGGCATCCCGTACGAGCCCGTCCGGTGGCGCCAGGACATCACCGATCCCCGCGTCGACAAGGACGCCCGCGTCCTGGAGCTCATCGCCGCGTACCGCGATCGCGGCCACCTCATGGCCGACATCGACCCACTCGACGGGAAGCACGCGCAGCGGCGCCGCACCTTCCACCCGGATCTCGACGTCAACTCGCACGAGCTCACCCTGTGGGACCTCGACCGCAGGTTCTCCGTCGGTGGATTCGTCGGCAAGGACAAGATGCGTCTGCGCGACGTGCTGGCCGCGCTGCGCGCCGCCTACTGTCGCAAGATCGGCATCGAGTACACCCACATCCTCGAGAACGAACAGCGCCAGTGGATCCAGGAGCGCATCGAGGGGGTCGACGACAAGCCGACCGTCGCCGAGCAGAAGTACATCCTGTCCAAGGTCAACGCCGCCGAGGCATTCGAGACCTTCCTGCAGGCCAAGTACGTGGGTCAGAAGCGGTTCTCCCTCGAGGGCGCCGAGTCCGTCATCCCGATGATGGACGCGGTCATCGACGAGGCCGCCGAGTTCAGCCTGGACGAGGTCGTCATCGGCATGCCGCACCGCGGTCGCCTCAACGTGCTGGCGAACATCGTCGGCAAGCCCTACCGCCAGATCTTCACGGAGTTCGAGGGCAACATGGACCCCTCGGCCGCGCACGGTTCGGGCGACGTGAAGTACCACCTCGGCGCCGAAGGCATCCAGTACCAGATGTTCGGCGAGAACGAGATCAAGGTCTCGCTCACGGCCAACCCGTCCCACCTCGAGGCGGTCGACCCGGTTCTCGAGGGCATCGTCCGCGCCAAGCAGGACCTCATCGAGGACCCGGAGTGGCGCGCCGAGTACCCGGTCGTGCCGCTCATGCTGCACGGTGACGCCGCGTTCGCCGGCCAGGGTGTCGTCGCCGAGACGCTCAACCTCTCCCAGATCGACGGTTACCGCACCGGTGGGACGATCCACATCGTGGTCAACAACCAGATCGGGTTCACGACCGCCCCCGAGGCCGGCCGCTCCAGCCAGTACGCCACGGACGTCGCCAAGATGATCGGCTCGCCGATCTTCCACGTCAACGGCGGCGACCCCGAGGCGTGTGTGCGCGTCGCCCGCCTCGCGATGGACTTCCGTCAGCAGTTCAAGAAGGACGTCGTGATCGACCTCGTCTGCTACCGCCGTCGCGGGCACAACGAGGCCGACGACCCGTCGATGACCCAGCCGCGGATGTACGAGGTGATCGACGGTAAGAAGAGCGTCCGCCAGTCCTACACCGAGGATCTCGTCGGCCGTGGCGACATCACCGAGAAGGAGGCGGAGAACGCCCTGCGCGACTTCCAGGGCCAGCTCGAGCGCGTCTTCAACGAGGTCCGCGAACTCGAGAAACACCCGGTCAAGGCCTCCGAGTCGATCCTGCCCAACCAGCCGCTGCCCAAGCGCCTGGTGACGGCGGTGGACGAGTCTGTCATCCACGCGATCGGCGACGCCTTCGGCAGCCTGCCGGAGGAGTTCCACATCCACCCGCGCGTGAAGCCGGTGTACGAGGCACGCCAGAAGATGGCCTACAACGGCAACGTCGACTGGGCCTTCGCCGAGCTCCTCGCGCTCGGCTCGCTCGTCCGTGAAGGCAAGACCGTCCGCCTGGCCGGCCAGGACTCGCAGCGCGGCACCTTCACCCAGCGGCACGCGGTGGTGGTCGACAAGACCACCTCCGAGCCCTACTCCCCGCTGCAGAACCTCGAGGACGCCGAGGGCCGCTTCGAGGTGTGGAACTCGGCGCTCACGGAGTACGCGGGCCTCGGCTTCGAGTACGGCTACTCCGTCGGCGACCCCGACGCACTCGTGCTCTGGGAGGCGCAGTTCGGCGACTTCGTCAACGGTGCGCAGATCATCATCGACGAGTACATCTCGTCCGGTGAGGCCAAGTGGGGCCAGAAGTCCTCGGTCACCCTGCTGCTCCCCCACGGCCACGAGGGCATGGGCCCGGACCACACGTCCGGCCGCATCGAACGGTTCCTCCAGCTGTGTGCGGAGGGCTCGATGACCGTCGCCCAACCGTCGACCCCGGCGAACTACTTCCACCTCCTCCGCCGCCACGCCACCGACGGCATCAAGCGGCCGCAGGTGGTGTTCACGCCCAAGTCGATGCTGCGCAACAAGAAGGCCGTCAGCGCGATCGCGGACTTCACCTCCGGCAAGTTCCGGTCCGTCCTCGACGATCCGACGTTCGCGGACGGGTCCAGGGACGCGGGCAAGGTCAAGACCATGCTGCTGGTGTCCGGCAAGCTCTACTACGAGCTGGCCGCCCGCCAGGAGAAGGAGGGCCGCGACGACATCGCGATCGTCCGCCTCGAGCAGCTCTACCCGATCCCCCACCGCCGCATGCGCGAGGCGCTGGACCACTACCCGAACCTCACCGAGGTCCGCTGGGTCCAGGAGGAGCCGGCCAACCAGGGCGCGTGGAGCTTCCTCGCGCTCGAACTGCCGGAGCGGATCGACGACTTCCCGCCGCTCAAGCGGGTCTCCCGTCGCCCGATGGCCGCCACCTCGACCGGCCTGAGCAAGGTCCACGCCGTCGAGCAGAAGGCTCTGGTGGACGAGGCGTTCGCCTGACCCACCCGAACCGGGAACGGGGCCCGGCCGCCATCGGCGGCCGGGCCCCGTTCTCCTATGCGGCGCGCCGCCGCCGGGCCGGTCAGTACCCGTGCGAGTCCAACCAGTAGTTGGCCAGGGCGACGGGGGTTGAGGTCCCGAACTCCACACCCAGCAGCAGCTCACGCACGTCGTCGGTGGTCAGCTCTCCGCTGATCCGGTTGATCAGACTCAACTGGTCCTCCGAGAGCGAGCCCTTGCGGAAGACGGGCACCAGGTTCTGGGCGCGGACCGCGTTCTCGTCGTCGTCCAGTGTCACGATGTCCTCGGGGAGGCCCACCGGGTCGGCCGACTGGACCAACCCCACGCCGATCTCCCCCGCACGCAGGGCGTCGAACACCGCACGAGGATTCGGCCCCAACGGGATCCGACGGCCGAAACCGCAGTCGTACGTCTCTCCCACGGCGGCGGCCAGGTCGCCGTCAGCGAGGGCCTCCTGCCTCGCGCCGAGCGTGAGGTCACCGCACCGACCGGCCAGGTCGGACATCGTCCGCAATCCCCGGGTCTCCGACGTGTTGCGCGTGACCACGTACACCGGCGCGTCCTCGGCGGGTGCCGGGTCCGCGGCGGTGACCCCCTCCGGTAGCGCGGCCATCATCGCGGCATACACCTCGTCCCCCTCGGTCGCCGTCGCACCGGGGTCGAAGGCTCCCAGGAGCTCACCGGTGAATCCCACCGTGAAGGTCGCGTCTCCCGCGACGACGGACTCCACGACCTCCGCCTGGGTCCCGGATTGGGGTCGCGCGGTCACCCGCGAGCCGGACCGTACCAGCGCGTTGCCGTAGATGTGGCCCACGATCTCCGCCTCACCGAACGAGGCCGTCTCGATCACCGCCACCGGGTCGTCCCGGTGCGCCGGCACGATCGACGACTGCGCCTGACAGCCGGACAGAGCCATCGCCACCACACCCGCGAGCGCCACCGCGCGCCTCCCGGGCCGCCCCACCGTCCGCAGCACCCGACCACGTCCTTCCTCACACCGACCGCACCCGTCAGCGCGGACATCTCGTCCGACAGTGTCCCAGAACCGTCCCGGCGCCGTCACGCCGAGGCCCCACGTGGTCGCCGTCCGGAGTCGACGGGCCGTCCGTCAGCGGGTCAGGCCGGGGTTCACGGCGGACCGGGCGGGATCGGTGACGTCGATCCCGGCTTCCGCCCACGCCTCCTCGAGTTCGGCCGCACCCTTCATACGGACCCACGCCGCCTCCGTGTGGGTGACCGGCACGGCCCGGAACACCCGGACGGGTGCCGCGTCACCCGGCAGTTCGACGTCCGGGATCTCGGGGGCACGCAGCACCACGGCGGTGAACGCCGCGCCGGGCCACAGCGGCTCGCCCAGGTCGATCAGCGCGCCCTCGGACAAGACCAGTCCCTCCACCGCGGGCGCGGCCGCGAGCACGGCCAGGGCGCGCACCACGCCGTCCACACCGCCCCGGAGCACGAGGCTCAGCTCCGCGCGCGGCGCTGTCGGATCGGGCACGAGCGCCGACGGATCCCCCATCGGCTCGGCCGAACACCCCAGCGAGACGTACCGCACCACACCGCTCTCCAAGTCCACGAACCGGAGGATCCGGATCGGCGCGGTGCCGAGGAACGTCACCGACGCCTCCTGCGGCTCCGGTCCGTAGCGCTCCTCCAGGTGAGCGCGTACCGCCGCCGGAACCGTCGACCCGTCCGCAGGGCCTCCCGGTAGCACTACTTCAGCCCGAGCCGGGCGAGCTCGTCGCGCACCCGCTCGGCGTTGGCGGGTTCGCACAGGACGTCGTAGCGGCCCGCGACCAGCTGGGAGGTGGACGCGAAATCCCGCTTCCCGCGGGTCGCGGCGTAGGACAGCGACGCCGAGACGACGCCGAACACGGAGCCGCCGACCAGACCGGTCAGCACCACGCCCCACATGGGTTGCGTGAAGATGCCCAGGAGCAGGCCGATGAACAGGCCGAGCCACGCGCCGGTCGCCAGCCCGCCCAGCAGGACCTTCGGCCAGGTGAGTCGGCCCGTGACCCGCTCGACCTGCATGAGATCGACGCCGACGATCGTGACCTCGTGGACGGGGAAGTCCTCGTCGGCGAGGTGATCGACCGCCGCCTGGGCCTGCGCGTACGTGGGGTAGGAGCCGACGACCCACCCGGTGGGCGGTGTGGGCAGACCCGGCGTCTGGGCGCCCCGGGCGCGCGCGCCCCGCGGGTTCACGGGAGTGGTCATGAGGTCCGTCCTTCCGTTTCGTTCCCGGCGGGGTCCCGATCCGAGACGGTCATCCCGGCCGCACGGCCACGGGCGGAGACGACCAACGCCATCTTACGGCTGGCCTCGTCGAGCATCTCGTCACCGAACATCACCGCACCGCGGGCGCCGCCCTCCACCGAGGTCGAGCGCGCGTAGGCCTCGAGGATGGCCTCGGCCTTGTCGAACTCGTCCTGACGCGGGCTGAACACCTCGTTACCCGCGTCGACCTGCGCGGGGTGCAGGACCCACTTGCCGTCGAACCCGAGGGCGGCGGTGCTGGCCGCCGCGCGGCGGAAACCGTCCTCGTCGCGGACTCTGAGGAACGGACCGTCGATGGCCTGAAGGCCGTGCGCGCGGGCGGCCACCAGGATCGTCATGAACACGTGGTGATAGGCGTCGCCCGGGGCGTACCCGTCCGGCTGCTCCCCCACCGTCAGCGTGCGCATCCCGATGGAGGCCATGAAGTCGGCGGGACCGAACACGAGCGTGAGCACCCGCGGGCTGGCCGTCGCGATCGCGTCGATGTTGGTCAGACCGAGGGCGTCCTCGATCTGCGGCTCGATCCCGATGTGACCGACCGGCAGGCCCGCGGCCTTCTCCACCTGGGTCAGCACGAGGTCGAGCGCGGCGACCTCCGCCGCGGTCCGCGCCTTGGGCAGCAGCAGTGCGTCGACGTGGGCACCCGCCCGACCGACGACCTCCGTGACGTCGCGGACCGTGTACTCGGTGTCCCAGGCGTTGACGCGCACCACCACGGTGGGCGCCGCGAACCCACCCCGGCCGAGAGCGGCCACGACGTTCTCGCGCGCCTCCTCCTTCGCCGGGCCGGCCACCGCGTCCTCGAGATCCAGGAAGACCTCGTCCACTGGCAGTCCCCGCGCCTTGTCGATCATCTTCACACTGCTGCCGGGCACGGCGAGGACCGTGCGCCGTGGCCGGGCGCGCAGGTCCGCGATCGCCGAGGCGGCGTCCTCCGAAGGCGCGGCTGTCGCGTGGGGGGCTGCGGTCATCGTGGGTGGCACTCCCTTACGTCCGGTACGGCGGGCGGGCGCCGCCTGTCGGTGACTAGGTTGGTCTGCATGGCGAACCTCAACAAGGCCTTCGTCGCCAGGCTAGCCGGATTGCCCGTGATCGGCCCTGACGGGGACGACATCGGACGCATCCGGGATGTCGTGGTGACGATGCGCTCCGGGCACAAACCCCCGCGGGTCATCGGGCTGGTCGTCGAGCTACCCACGCGGCGCAGGATCTTCGTGCCCATGCTCCGGGTCGCCTCGATCGATCCGCGGTCGGTGTCGCTGGTGTCGGGCACCATCAACCTGCACCGGTTCCAGTCCAGGCCCGGGGAGAATCTCGTCCTGGGCGCCCTCGTGGACTCGGTCATCGGCGTCGAGCGCGACCAGCCCGCGGGCGAGCGCTCCGGGAACCCGGACCGCCCGACCCGGTACCAGGTCGTCGACGTGGAGATCGAACGCCAACGCTCGCGGGACTGGCTCGTGTCGCGGCTCGCCGTCCGCGAGCGCCGCGGGCGTTCCCCCCTCGGTCGGCGCGGGGAGGTGTCGATCCACCCGTGGAACCGCATCAGGGGCCTGGACGACGCGATCGGCACCCCTGAGCACGGCGCCGAGAGCCTGGTCGAGCAGTACGCCGACCTCCGTCCGGCGGACGTCGCCATCGCCCTGCGCGAACTGCCTGAGGTGCGTCGACTCGAGGTCGCGCGCACCCTCGACGACGAACGGCTGGCCGATATCCTGCAGGAGCTCCCCCACGACGAGCAGACCGAGATCGTCACCCGGCTGGAACTCGAGCGTGCGGCGGACGTTCTCGAGGCCATGGACCCCGACGACGTGGCCGACCTCCTCGGCGAGCTCCCCGAGAAGGACGCCGAGTCGTATCTCGAGCGGATGAACCCCGAGGACTCGTCGAACGTCCGGCGCCTGCTGACCTTCGACGCCGACACGGCCGGCGGGTTGATGACGCCCGAACCGATCATCCTCTCGCCGCAGACCACGGTGGCGGAGGCGCTCGCGCACTGTCGCAACCCCGACCTCAGTCCCGCTCTGGCCAGCCTCGTCTTTGTCGTCCGCCCTCCCACGGCCACCCCGACGGGCAAGTACCTGGGCTGCGTCCACATCCAGGCGCTGCTGCGCGAGCTCCCGTCCGCCATGGTCGCCGAGACGGTCGACACGAGCCTGTCGGCGTTGCGCCCCACCGACTCGGTGGACGCGGTGACCCGCTTCTTCGCCACCTACAACCTGGTGTGCGGCCCCGTAGTCGACGACGAAGGGCACCTCCTCGGAGCGGTCGCGGTGGACGACCTGTTGGATCACCTCCTGCCCGACGACTGGCGGGACATGGACCTGCACGACGACACGGAGACGGCGCGATGACCGAACCCACCGTGAGGTCGTCGCTGTCCACCCCGATGACGTCCCGCCGACCCCGGATCAGCTTCGACTCCGACGCGGTCGGCCGGTACAGCGAGGCCGTCGCCCGGTTCTTCGGCACCGGGATGTACCTGCTCATCCAGACGGTCGTGGTGATCGTGTGGATCGTCATCAATGTCGCGGTCGTGGCGCTGCGGTTCGATCCGTATCCGTTCATCCTCCTCAACCTGGCGTTCTCGACCCAGGCCGCCTATGCCGCGCCGCTCATCCTGCTCGCGCAGAACCGTCAGGAGGACCGCGACAAGGAGTCCGTCAAGGAGGACCGGCTCCGGGCCACCCAGACCAAGGCGGACACGGAATTCCTCGCCCGCGAGCTCGCGTCGGTACGCCTGTCGGTGGGCGAGACCGTCACGCGTGACTACCTGCGCCGCGAGCTCGACGACCTGCGGGATTCCGTGGAACGGATCGAGACGATGCTGGCCGGGCTCTCCACCGGCGGCGGTAACGCCGATGGCGGGAAAACCGATCCAGACGACAGGGGCCGGGGGTAACCTCGCCCCAGACGAAGCGTCGCGGGGGCGGTGCACGGCCGTGGCGCCGTCCGTTACGTCGTAGGGGGAGAATCTTGCGCCGAATCGCGCACACTGCAGACCGCCGGGTGCTCACCAGTGCAGCCGTGACCGTCGGAGCCATCACGGTCCTCGCCGCGGTCGGGCTCACGATCGACACGAGCCGCCCCGCCGCACCTGACATCACGCCGCTGGCCGAGTACTCGCCGGAGCCGCCTCCCGCGACGACGCCGCCCCCTCCCACCACCGACCCCACCACCTCGGAGCAGATCCCGGAGCCGCCGGTCGACCCCGGCGCCGCGCACATCGAGCCGGCGACGATCCCCGACGGACCGCTCGGGATCCCGGGCATCGCCCTGGACGCCTACCACCGCGCGACGGAGCGGCTCAACGCGGAGCGCCCCGCCTGCGAGATGGACTGGACCGTCCTCGCCGGGATCGGTCAGGTCGAGTCCAACCAGGGCCGCGGGCTCTTCGACGTGCGCGGCAACACCATCGGCCGGATCGTCGGCCCCCGACTCGACGGCTCCCTGCCGGGCACCGCCGTCATCACCGACACCGACGGCGGCAGATTCGACGGCGACCCCGACTTCGACCGTGCCGTCGGACCCGTCCAGTTCATCCCGTCGACCTGGGCGACGCTCGGGCGCGACGGCAACGACGACGGCGTGGCCGATCCGAACAACATCTACGACGGTGCCCTGTCCGCGGCGACGCTCCTGTGCAACCAGGGCGGGTCGATGGCGGACCCGGCGGCCCGCACCCGCGCGATCCTGGCCTACAACAACTCGCTGGCGTACGTGGCCAACGTCAACGCGTGGGCGCACGGCTACGCGGTCAACGCCTTCCCGCTGCCCTCCGATCTGCCGGAGATCCACCGACCGGAGCCCACGGTCGAGCCCCCGCGGCCACCGGAGCGCTGCCCCGAGGGCTGGGAGGGCGAGCCGACCGCCGCGCCGGAGCCCGCGAAGCCCGGAGAGGCGGAACCGCCGGTGCCCGGCTGCACGGAGGTCGCCCCGCCGGCGGCGCCGACGTCTCCCGCGACCGAGGCGCCGTCGACGGCGCCGACGCCGACAACGACGGAGTCGTCCCCGGCCGCCGCGCCCGCCCCGGCGCCGGCGCCGCCCGCCATCCCGGGCCTGCCGGTCATCGAGTTGCCCTGTATCCCGCCGTTCTGCGTGCCGCCGCCCCCGGCCTGAATCGTCACGGGGTGCCGCGACCCCTAGACTCGGGGCATCATGAGTGCACCCAGCGAAGAATCGATCCGCGCCGCACTGGCCAAGGTCGACGATCCGGAGATCCGCAAGCCGCTCACCGAGCTCGGCATGGTCAAGGGCGTCGAGGTGGACCCCGCGACCGGCCGCGTCGATGTCGGCATCTACCTGACCGTCGCCTCGTGTCCGATGCAGGACACGATCAGCGACCGCGTCCGCTCGGCGGTGTCCGACGTCCCGGGCGTCGGCGAGGTCGCCGTCGAGCTCGACGTCATGAGCGACGAGCAGCGCACCGAACTGCGCAAGCACCTCCGTGGTGACGCGGCGGAACCCGTCATCCCGTTCGCCCAACCCGGCAACCTCACCCGGGTCTACGCGGTCGCCTCGGGCAAGGGCGGCGTGGGCAAGTCCACCGCGACGGTCAATCTTGCGACGGCGCTGGCGTCCCGCGGCCTGTCCGTGGGCGTGCTCGACGCGGATATCTACGGGCACTCGATCCCGCGGATGCTCGGCACCGACGCCCGGCCGACCCAGGTCGAGCAGATGATCCTCCCGCCCGTGGCGCACGACGTGAAGGTCATCTCGATCGCGCAGTTCACGAAGGGCAACACCCCGGTCGTCTGGCGTGGTCCGATGCTCCACCGGGCCCTGCAGCAGTTCCTCGCCGACGTGTACTGGGGCGACCTCGACGTCCTGCTGATGGACCTGCCCCCGGGCACCGGCGACGTGGCCATCTCGATCGCCCAGCTCATCCCGTCGGCGGAGATCCTCGTGGTCACCACTCCGCAGCAGGCGGCCGCCGAGGTCGCCGAGCGCGCGGGGTCGATCGCGCTGCAGACCCGTCAGCGGATCGCCGGTGTCATCGAGAACATGTCGTGGCTGGAGCTGCCCGACGGCACCCGCATGGACGTGTTCGGTACCGGCGGCGGCGCGGAGGTCGCGGCCAACCTGTCCCGCTCGGTCGGCGCACCCGTCAAGCTCCTCGGTCAGGTGCCGCTCGAGCAGGCCGTGCGCGAGCACGGGGACGAGGGCACGCCGATCGTCCTGGCCGAGCCCGAGTCACCGTCGGGGCGCGCGTACCGCGAGATCGCTGACGGCCTGGCCGTGCGACCCCGGGGCCTGGCGGGGATGAACCTGGGGATCGACACCACACGTCACCTCTGACGGACCGGCATCTCGGATGGCCGGCGGGGCGTCACGCCCCGCCGCCCCCGGGCGGGGTCGCCTACAGCCCCCGGGCGGGGTCGCCTACCGCCTCCGGGCGGGCGATAGCCCACCCGACGTCCGACCTCAGGTGGCGTCGAGGTCCCAGACCGGACCGGACGCCGGCGCCGTGTCGCCGGGGGCGTCCGCGTCCCGGCCGGCCGCGGGCGGGGTGGTGGCCGGCGGGCGGGTCGAGCGGCGCGGCTCGGCCGCGGT
>NZ_BCSL01000026.1:0-53543 GCF_001570845.1 Dietzia papillomatosis NBRC 105045
CTAGAGACCGCCTCGATCCGGGCCCGATCGAGGCGGCGCGGGCGCGACGCTACTGTAGGCGCTGTGCGCATTCTCGTGATCGGTTCCGGTGCCCGTGAGCACGCCCTCCTCGTCGCCCTCGCGGCGGACCCCGCGGTGTCCGAGCTGCACGCCGCGCCCGGGAACCCGGGGATGGTGCAGGCGACGTGTCACGCGGTCGCGGTGACCGACCCCGTTGCGGTGACCGCCCTGGCCCGGAAGATCGGTGCCGACCTCGTCGTGATCGGGCCCGAGGTGCCGTTGGTGGCCGGCGTCGCCGACGTGCTGCGGGAGGCCGGCATCCCGGTCTTCGGCCCGTCGGCGGAGGCCGCCCGCATCGAGGGCTCCAAGGCGTTCGCCAAGGACGTGATGGCGGCCGCGGGTGTCCGGACGGCGCGGGCCGAGATCGTGGACTCGCCCGCCGACCTCGACGAGGCGCTCGACAGGTTCGGCCCGACGTGGGTCGTCAAGGACGACGGACTGGCCGCCGGCAAGGGGGTCGTGGTGACCCCCGATCGTGCGGCCGCCCACGCCCACGCGCTGGCCTGCCTCGACGACGGCCACCCGGTGCTGCTCGAGTCCTTCCTCGACGGCCCCGAGGTCTCGCTGTTCTGCCTCGTCGACGGGGAGACGGTCGTCCCGTTGCTGCCCGCGCAGGATCACAAGCGCGTCGGGGAGGGCGACCGCGGACCCAACACCGGCGGCATGGGCGCGTACACGCCCCTGCCGTGGCTGCCGGCGGGGATGGTCGACAGGATCGTCGCCGAGGTCTGCGAGCCGGTCGCCCGCGAGATGGTGGCCCGCGGCTGCGGCTTCTCGGGCCTGCTGTACGCCGGCCTGGCGATCACCGCCGAGGGCCCCGAGGTCGTGGAGTTCAACTGCCGTTTCGGCGATCCGGAGACGCAAGCCGTGCTGGCGCTGCTCGAGTCGCCCCTGGGCGAGACGCTCCACGCCGTGGCCACCGGCCGGCTCGCGGAGCTGCCGCCCCTGGTGTGGCGGGACGGTGCCGCCGTGACCGTGGTGCTGGCCGCCGAGCACTACCCGTCGACGCCGCGCCGTGGTGACCTCATCGAGGGCGCGGAGCAGCCGGGTGTGCTGCACGCGGGCACCGCTCGCGACGCGGACGGGCGCCTGGTCTCCGCCGGCGGCCGCGTCCTGTCGGTCGTCGGCACGGGCCCGGATCTGGCCGCCGCGCGCGCCGAGGCCTACCGGATCCTCGACGGGGTGGACCTGCCCGGCGGACACTTCCGCCGCGACATCGGTCTCGCCGCGGAAGAGGGACGCATCAGCGTCCCGGGCTAGGGCGTGTCTCCCATAGCTGAGCGGTGACCCGCGAGGGTCGCTCCGTGCGCGGATCAGCGTGCGTAGAGCTCCATGTGCGGGACCTGCGCCACCAGCCAGGGGCTGAACGCGAACGGCGTGGCGTCGACCGCCGTCCGGACGTCCTCGGGACGGGCCCAGTGGTGGGCGCAGACCTCGTCGGCGCGCGGGTTCACGTCGGCGCGGATGCGGGCGGTGAACACCGGACAGATCTCGTTCTCCACGATCCCCGAGTCGTCGACGGCCCGGTACCGGAAATCCGGCACCGCCGTCTCGATGGAGTCGACCCGGGTCCCGAGTTCCTGCTCGGCCCGCCGGACGATCGCCTCCATCGGATCCTCGCCCGGACCGGGGTGGCCGCAGAACGAGTTGGTCCAGATTCCGGGCCAGGTCCGCTTGCTCAGCGCCCGCCTCGTGAGGAGGACGCGGCCCTCGTCGTCGACGACATGACACGAGAACGCCAGGTGGAGCGGGGTGTCGGCGGTGTGGACGGTGGCCTTGTCCGCGGTGCCGGTCGGCGTCCCGTCCTCGTCGAGGAGGACGACCAGTTCGACCGGACCGGAGGCTGACCCGGTGACGGGCACGGAGAGGGAGGACATGAGGCCAGCCTAGGCAGTTCCGCCGGTGGCGGTACCGCGGCCGACGGGCGGACGGCCCGCTCGGGGGAGGGCCGCCGACCGCCGACCCCGGGCCGCCGACCCCGGGCCGCCGACCCCGGGCCGCCGAACCCGGGCCGCAGCCCGCCGCCGGCCCCGCGCCTCAGCCCGCGAGGCTGCGGGCGATCACCAGGCGCTGGATCTGGTTGGTGCCCTCGAAGATCTGGGTGATCTTGGCCTCGCGCATGTACCGCTCCACGGGGAACTCGCGGGTGTAGCCCACGCCGCCCAGGACCTGCACGGCGTCGGTGGTCACCTTCATCGCGGCGTCGGTGGCGGTGAGCTTGGCGATCGAGGCCTCGCGCGAGTACGGCCGGCCGGCGTCCTTGCGGCGCGCCGCGTCGAGGTACGCCGCGCGGGCCGAGGCCACGGCCGCGGCCATGTCGGCGAGCAGGAAGCCGAGTCCCTGGTGGCCGATGATGGTCTTGCCGAACGCCTCGCGCTCGTTGGCGTAGGCCACCGCGTCGTCGAGCGCGCGCTGTGCGATGCCCGTGGCCACGGCGGCGATCCCGAGGCGGCCCGAGTCCAGGGCGGAGAACGCGATGCGCAGGCCCTCGCCCTCGGCGCCGATGAGCCGGCCGGCGTCGATGCGGGCGCCCTCGTAGGAGGCCGTGGTGGTGGGCACGCCGTTGAGGCCCATCTTGTCCTCGGGCTTGCCGAAGTGCAGGTTCTCCGTGTCGCGCGGCACGAGCAGGCAGGAGATGCCGCGCGAGCCCTCGCCGGTGCGGACGAAGGTGTTGTAGACGTCGGCGATCCCGCCGTGGGTGATCCACGACTTGGTGCCGGTCACCACGTACGCGTCACCGTCCCGCTCGGCGCGGCACCGCAGGGCGGCGGCGTCTGATCCGGCCTGCGGCTCGGACAGCGAGTACGCGCCGATCTGCTCACCGGCGAGCAGTCCGGGCAACCACTCGGCCTTCTGTTCGTCGGTGCCGGCGGTGGCCAGCGGGAAGCAGGACAACCCGTGCACGCTCGTCGCCACCGCGACGGCCGCCCACCGCGCGCCGAGTTCCTCGAGGACCTGCAGGTACACCTCGTACGGCTGGTCGCCGCCGCCGAACTCCACCGGGTAGGGCAGACCGAGCAGGCCGATGTCACCGAGCTGGGCGAACAGCCCCTCCGGGTAGGTGTGGTTCCGCTCGTGTTCCGCGGCGATCGGCTCGAGGAGCTTGTCCGCGACCGAGCGCGTCATCTCGAGGAGTTCGTACGCCTCGTCGGTGGGGAGCAGTCGGTCCACGGCCATGGGGTCCTCCGGGTGCGTGCGGGAAAGCTACTGGGTCCCATTAGAGTGCACGCTCGGACCACGGGCCCTGTAGCCCCGAAAGCGGGGGTGCCCGTCGGTGGGTGGTGGTGGTGCTCACCCCGCCGACTGGACCACAATCGCCGACTATGACCGAGAACACCGCGTCGACCGCCTCCACGCCCCTGACGCCGGAGGAGCTGCTGGCGATCTACGACGTCCCCGGCGCGAGCGCCGCGGAGTTCCTGTGCGACCGGCACGATCCGGACGCGGTCGCGTTCACCGTCATCGAACCGGACCTGTCCGGGCGCGACATCACCTACTCCGAACTGCGCACGGAGAGCGAGAAGGTCGCCGCCGCACTGGCCGCTCTCGGTGTGACCCAGGGCGACCGCGTGGCCACGCTCATGTCCAAGTCCGCGGACCTCGTGTTCATGCTCATGGGGATCTGGCGGCTCGGCGCGGTCCACATGCCGCTGTTCACCGCGTTCGCGTGGCCGGCCATCGAGATGCGCATCACCGGCGGCGACGCGAAGGTGATCGTCTCCGACGCCGACCAGCGCGGCAAGCTCGAGACCACGTCGGTGCCCGTGGTCGTCGCGGGACTGGCGGACTGCCCGGAGGCCCGCGAGGGCGACCTCGACCTCGCCACCGTCGTCGCGGCGCGGGAGCCCGGTCACCCGGCCGCGGTCACCGGCCCGGACGCCGGCATGGTCATGCTCTTCACCTCCGGCACCACCGGCACGCCGAAGGGCGTCGTCGTGCCGGTACGCGCGCTGGCCGCCTTCCACCAGTACATCGAGACCGGCCTGGACGTCCGCGCGGACGACGTGTTCTGGAACGGCGCCGACCCGGGCTGGGCGTACGGCCTGTACTACGGCATCCTCGGCCCGCTGGCCGTCGGGCGCCGCAGTCTGCTGTTGCACGCGCGCTACACGCCGGAGCTGGCCTTCGCCGTGCTGCAGTACTACCGCGTCACCAACTTCGCCGCCGCCCCGACCGTGTACCGGACCATGCGCGCCAAGCGCGACATCGCGCCGGCCGACGTGAAGCTGCGCCGCGCCTCGGCCGCCGGCGAGCCGCTCACCCCCGAGGTGATCGAGTGGTCGCGCGAGCAGTTCGGTGTGGAGGTGCGCGACCAGTACGGGCAGACCGAGCACGGCATGTTCATCATCAACCCGTGGCACGACTCCCTGCGCGAGGAGGTCCGCCCCGGCTCGATGGGCGTGCCCCTGCCGGGCTGGTCGTGCACCGTGCTGGCCGCGGACTCGGACGAGCCGGCGCCCGTGGGGGAGCTGGGCCGGGTGGCCATCGACGTCCCCGCCAGCCCGCTCATGTGGTTCACCGGCTACCACGAGGCGCCGGAGAAGACCGCCGAGCGGTTCAGTGCGGACGGCCGCTGGTACTACACCGGTGACGCGGCCAAGCTCGACGCCGACGGCCACTTCTACTTCTCCAGCCGCGACGACGACGTCATCATCATGTCCGGCTACCGCATCGGCCCGTTCGACGTGGAGTCCGTGCTGGCCAAGCACCCGGACGTCCTCGAATCCGCGGTGATCGGCGTCCCCGACGAGCTGGCGGGCGAGGTGCTCGAGGCGTACGTCGTCCTGCGCGACGGTGTCGACGGCGGCCCGGAGACCGAGTCCGCGCTGCAGAAGTGGGTCAAGACCGAGTTCGCGGCCCACGCGTTCCCGCGCAGGGTCCACTTCGTGCGCGAGCTGCCCAAGACCCCGTCGGGCAAGATCCAGCGCTTCCTGCTGCGCAAGGAGCGCTCCGGGCAGGCCTGAGGGCGAGGAAGCGGGACGCGCGGCCCGGCCGCCGGACTACCCTGAGCGCATGACTCCCACGGCCACCGTCCGTTCCCCGGAGCCGGCGGCCCTCGTCGTCGTCGCCCTCATCACGGCGGTCACGGTCACCTCCACCACCACCGTCGCGACGGCCGCGGCCAACCCCGTGATCTCGTCGATCGCCCCCGACCCCTCGGTGCAGCGCGGCGCCGACGGCGCCTTCCACGTCCACGCCACCTCGGACGACTGGGGTGACGGTGCCGGGCGGCGCCTCGTGCCGCACTTCCGGTCCTTCGACCTGGTGGAGTGGGAGTACGTGGGCGACGCGTTCGCCGCGCCGCCCTCGTGGGCGCCGGCCGGATCATCGCTGTGGGCGCCCGACGTCCACCTCGCCGACGCCGGGGCGGTCATGTACTACACCACCGGCGGCTCCGCGCCCTGCATCGGCCGCGCCACCGCGCCCGGTCCGGACGGCCCGTGGATCCACGACGCCACCCCGATCGTCTGCTACGGCGCCGACGAGCCCTACCAGGACCTCGACCCCATGGACCCGGAGGTCGTGTTCACCGAGGACGGCCCGGTGATGCTCATGGGCAACTTCGAGGGCATCCACGCCGTACCGATGAACGCCGCAGGCACCGCACTGGACGGCGATCCGGTGCTCGTCGCCGGTCCGGGCGTCGAGGCGCCGGCCGTGGTCGCCCGCGCCGGGCGCACCCACCTGTTCACGAGCGCCGGCCTGTGTTGCGACGGCGAGCGGTCGCAGTACCGGGTGCTCGGCGGACGCGCGGACGACCTGCTCGGCCCGTACGAGGACAGGACCGGTCGGCCGTTGCTCGAGCGCGGCGCGGGCGACGTGATCCTCAGGGGCGACGAGAACTGGGTCGGGCCTGGGCATGTCGACGTCGCCATCGATGACGCCGGGCAGGACTGGATGCTCTACCACGCGGCGCCGCGCGGTCAGGCCGTCCTGCCGGGCGGTGTCCAGCGCCGCTACATGCTGATCGACCGCCTGGACTGGGTGGGTGGCTGGCCGGTGGTCGGGGACGGGACGCCGTCCGAATCGCGACGGGTCGACCCGGTGGTGGACCTGCCCGTGCGCCTCACCGCGGTCGGAGACGCCGCGCTGAGACGGGTCGACGACGACGAGGTGCTCGATCTCCCGATACGGATCGCCTCCACCGGGTCGGCGTACACGGGCGAGCTCAGGGCCACGATCACCGGCCCCGACAAGCGACGCACGGCGCTGCCGATCGTCTCCACGGGCGGGGACCTGCCCGCCGCGCCGGCGGCGGTCGCCGCCGGGGGAGCGCTCGACCGCACCCTGACCCTGCGCCCGCCCCGCCCGCTGGCCGCCGGCCGCCACGAGCTGGTGGTCTCGATCGGACCCGCCGGCGGTGTGGCGCAGGAGCTCGCGGTGTTCGGGCTCGAGGTGGCCCCGGACGGCTCGCTGTCGCTCGGGTCCGGCGCGCTCGGATCGGTACCGCTCGGATCGTGAGTGCCGGAAACTGAACCGACGACGGTCGGTAACGGAAGAGAGGGAGGCGACATGGTCACCGGGGACGACGATCGGAGGGGCGACGACACGGTCCGCCCGACGGAGGACGGTGCCGAGGATCGCCGACTCCTCATGGCGCCGCCCCTGCGTGGGCTGGAGCCGGACCCCCATCGCGGGGTCGAGGTCGATCAGAAGTCACCTGGCGAGCTCGACGAGGCCGTGCCGCGCGCGGAGTTCATCCGGAGCGTCGTGGGCACGATCGCGGGGCTGGCGGTCGCCGCGCTCGTCTACCTGGTCATGCCGGGGGATCTCGAGCACAACGCGCGCCTCACCGCGGCGGTGGCCGTGCTGCTGGGCATCTGGTGGATGACCGAGTGCATCCCCATCCCCGCCACCGCGCTGGTGCCGCTCATCGCGTTCCCGGTGCTCGGGGAGGACATCTCGGTCGACGACGTCGGCGCCCAGTACGGCAATAACATCATCTTCCTGTTCATGGGCGGGTTCCTCATCGCGATCGCCATGCAGCGGTGGAACCTGCACCGGCGGATCGCCCTGCTCACCGTGCGCGCGATGGGCACCCGGTCCACGAGCGTGATCGCCGGGTTCATGATCGCGACCGGGTTCCTGAGCATGTGGGTGTCGAACACCGCGACGGCCGTGATGATGCTGCCGATCGGTGTGTCCGTGCTGATGCTGGCCTCCGAACTCAGCGGCGGCGACGGCGACGGGAAGACCGCGATGCCCGAGATGGACCCGCAGGCGGATCCGACCTCCGATGCGGTGAAGGAGGCGGTGATCAAGTCGAACTTCGGCACGGCCCTCATGCTCGGCATCGCCTACGCGGCGTCCGTCGGCTCACTGGCGACGATCATCGGGACCCCGCCGAACACCCTGCTCGCCGGATATCTCAGCGCCGAGCACGACATCCAGCTGGGCTTCGGCCAGTGGATGCTGGTCGGGCTGCCGCTCGCGGTGGTCATGCTGGTGATCACCTGGCTGCTGCTCACCAAGGTCCTGTTCAGGCCGGAGATAGAGCGGATCCCCGGTGGGCGCAAGCTGTTCGACGACGAGCTGCGCAGACTCGGCCCGACGTCGTCCGGCGAGAAGCGCGTCTTGGTCGTGTTCGCGGCGGCCGCGGTGGCGTGGGTGGCGGTCCCGCTGGTGTTCGAGGAGCCGCCGATCTCGGACGCGGGCATCGCGCTCGCGGCCGGCCTGCTGCTGTTCCTGCTGCCCGCCGGGTCTCAGCGCGGCGTGCGACTGCTCACCTGGGACGCCGCGCTGGCACTGCCCTGGGGCGTGCTCCTGCTGTTCGGCGGCGGACTGGCGCTGTCCTCGCAGTTCTCCGGCTCGGGTCTCACCGACTGGATCGGCGAGCAGGCCGGTGCGCTGGGCGCCCTGCCGGTCATCCTGCTGGTGGTGGTGGCCACCACGGGGATCATCTTCCTCACCGAGCTGACCAGCAACACCGCCACCGCCGCGACGTTCCTGCCGGTCGCCGGCGGCGTCGCCCTGGGCCTCGGGCTCGACCCGATGCTGCTCGCGGTGCCGGTGGCGCTGGCCGCGACGTGCGCGTTCATGCTCCCCGTGGCGACGCCGCCCAACGCGATCGCCTACGGCTCCGGCTACGTGACGATCGGTCAGATGATCCGGGGCGGTCTGTGGCTCAACCTCATCGGGATCCTGCTCATCACGCTGGTCACCATGACGTTGTTGGTATGGGTGTTCGGGTTGACCGTCTGACGGACGGGGCGCGGGAGACCGCGAGCGCGGTCTCCCCCGAGTTCGCGCCTCATCACGATCCGGGGGAAGCCCGCCGTCACCGACGACGTGCCCGCGACCTTGACGGATCCCGCGGCCTCGAACAGTGCGCGGAACCCGGGTCGGACCCGTCGACCTGCGACGGGTCCGCCGCTGGTCCGCCGGCGCGCCCCCGGCATCCCACCGACCGGCCCGTGGTGGACACCGCCGATCGGGGCGCTAGCGTCGGGGCATGTCCGTCCCACGCGAACCCTCCCGCCGCTCGGCTGTCGAGCCGTTCCACGTGATGACCGTCCTCGCGGCCGCGGCCAGGCGCCAGGAGACCCACGGGGACGTGATCTCCCTATGCGCCGGGCAGCCCTCGACCCCGGCCCCGGCGCCGGTACTGGCCGCGGCCCACCGGGCCCTGGACACCGAGATCCTCGGTTATACCGAGGCCGTGGGCATCCGGCCCCTCCGCGAGGCGATCGCCGCGTATCACCGGCGACGGGACGGGCTCGACGTGCGCGCCGACGACGTCGTCGTCACCACCGGTTCCTCCGGCGGCTTCACCGCCCTCTTCCTCGCCGCTTTCGACCCCGGCGACATCGTGGTCATGGCGCGCCCCGGCTACCCCGCCTACCGCAACACCCTCCAGGCGCTGGGGTGCCACGTCCACGAGATCGCGTGCGGGGCGGACACGCGGTATCAGCCCACCGTCGCGCAACTCGAGGCGGCCACGGCGGAGCTCGGGCGCGCCCCCGCCGGGCTCACCGTCGCCAGCCCCGCCAACCCCACCGGCACGATCATCGACGCGGACGAGCTCGCCGCGCTTGCCCGGTGGTGCGAGTCGAACGGCACGCTACTCATCAGCGACGAGATCTACCACGGCGTCACCTACGGCCGGGAGTGCGCGAGCGCCTGGCGGGCCAGCCGCGAGGCGGTGGTCATGGGCTCGGTGTCCAAGTACTTCTCCATGACCGGCTGGCGGATCGGGTGGATGCTGCTGCCGGAGTACCTGCGGGACCCCGTCGACCGGCTCGTGGGCAACCTGACGATCTGCCCACCCGCCGACGCGCAGTTCGCGGCCGTCGCCGCCTTCACCGACGACTCGACCGCCGAGCTCGACCTCCACGTCGAGCGCTACGCCCGCAACCGGGACCTCGTGCTGCGTCGGCTCGTCGATCTGGGGGTGAAGGAGGTCGCCCCACCCGACGGCGCGTTCTATGCCTACTTCGACGTCTCCCGCTGGACCGACGACTCGGTGGCGTGGTGCGCGCGGATCCTCGACCGCACCGGGGTCGCGCTCACGCCGGGCGTCGACTTCGACACCGTCGACGGCCGGCACACGGTGCGGTTGAGCTTCGCGGGGGCGACCGACGAGATCGCCGAGGCCATGGACCGGCTCGAGGCGGAACTGGCCCCGTAGGCGCCCGCCCGTGTGCGCCGTGGGCCCCGTGGACGCGGCGTCCCCGCCGGTGACGCCGGGCGGCTACCGTCGGCGCATGGGCTCAGCCGAGATCATCACCGTCAGCGTCTTCATCACCCGGCCGTGGCTGCTGCTGCAGGCGCCGCTGACGGTCGAGCAGGTCTACCTCAATGCCCGCGAGATCCTCGCCGGGTCCACCGGCGGCTCGGTCATCTCCTGAACGGGCTGCGATACTGGGGGCGTGACCGCCCAGAACGCCTCGCCCGCCCGGGCCGCAAAGCCCCGGATCTCCAATGTCCTCGCCTCGCGCTACGCGAGCGTTGACCTGGCCACGCTGTGGTCCGCCGAGCACAAGATCGTGCTCGAGCGCCAGCTGTGGATCGCGGTACTCCGCGCGCAGCGGGACCTGGGGATCGACGTCCCCGACGGCGTGATCGAGGCCTACGAGGCGGTGGTCGACCGCGTCGATCTCGCGTCGATCGCCGAGCGCGAGCGGGTCACCCGGCACGACGTCAAAGCACGCATCGAGGAGTTCAACGACCTCGCCGGGCACGAGCACATCCACAAGGGCATGACGAGCCGTGACCTCACCGAGAACGTCGAGCAGTTGCAGGTGGTGCGCTCGCTCGAGCTGGTGCGCGACCGGGGCGTCGCCGCGGCCCGTCGCCTGGCCGAGCACGCCGTGGCCCACCGCGACACGGTCATGGCGGGACGCAGCCACAACGTCGCCGCGCAGGCGACCACCCTCGGTAAGCGCTTCGCCTCCGCCGCCGACGAGCTGCTGGTCGCCCTCGAGCGGGTCGAGTCGCTCCTCGAGCGGTATCCGCTGCGCGGCATCAAGGGCCCCATGGGCACCGCCCAGGACATGCTCGACCTCCTCGGCGGTGACGCCGCCAAGATGGCCGAGCTCGAGGGGCGGATCGCCGAGCACCTGGGCTTCGCCCGCACCTTCGACTCGGTCGGGCAGGTCTACCCGCGGTCGCTGGACCACGAGGTCGTCTCCGCGCTCGTCCAGCTCGGGGCGGGCCCGTCCTCGCTCGCGCAGACCATCCGACTCATGGCCGGTCACGAGCTCGTCACCGAGGGGTTCCAGCCCGGGCAGGTCGGCTCCTCGGCGATGCCGCACAAGATGAACACCCGCTCGTGTGAACGGGTCAACGGCCTCCAGGTCGTCCTGCGCGGTTACGGGTCCATGGCCGCCGAGCTCGCGGGCGCGCAGTGGAACGAGGGGGACGTGTTCTGCTCGGTCGTCCGACGCGTCGCACTGCCCGACGCGTTCTTCGCGCTGGACGGGATGTTCGAGACCTTCCTGACTGTGCTCGACGAGTTCGGCGCCTACCCCGCCGTGATCGACAAGGAGCTGCAGCGCTACCTGCCGTTCCTCGCCACCACCAAGGTGCTCATGGCCGCGGTGCGCGCGGGCGTCGGTCGCGAGCTCGCCCATGAGGCGATCAAGGAGAACGCCGTCGCCGTGGCCCTGGCCATGCGGGAGGAGGGTCGCGAGCCCGACCTCATCGAGCGGCTCGCCGCGGACGAGCGGCTGCCTTTGGGCCGTCCGGCGCTGGAGGAGGCGCTGGCGGACCGCGCGGCGTTCATCGGTGCGGCCGGCGACCAGGTCGATGCCGTGGTCGCCCGCGTCGAGGCGCTCGTCGCCCGTCACCCAGAGGCCGCCGGCTACGCGCCGGGCTCGATTCTGTAGAACCCGAGCGGGTCGCGTCCGCCTCGCGGTTAGGGGCTGACGCGCCGCCCCGGGGACCGCGCAGCCGCTCCCGGGGATGGCGCCTCGCCTGCCCCGGCGCGGGGGCCAGACGCCATCGTCGGGGGCGGGAGTGTTGGCCTCCGGGCAGCCGCTCCTGGAGATGGCGCCTCGACCCCGCCCTTGCTCGCCTCCCTGGAACACCCGGTCCTCCGGTGCGATCCAGTCAGGACTCGCCACCGCGAGTTCGGCGGTCGGGATCGACCCGGCGGCGTTCATGGAGCAGTTCCAGGTACCTATCGCCTTCTCGCTGATGTCACTGGGCGTGGACAGCCTCATCCTGCGTCAGCTCGGCATCTGAGGACCGCCCGGCGATCGGCCCCTGGTCGGCGCGGGCGGGCACTAGTCTCATCACCATGTACGAGACCGTGATCCCCGTCCCCGGCACCTCTGGACTACAGGCGAAGCTGCACCACGCCGACGAGCCGAGGGCTCTGATGGTGCTGGTCCACGGCTTCGGCGAACACTCCGGTCGCTACGCGCGAACCATCCGGTTCCTCACCGATCGCGGGATCACGGTCGCGACCTACGACCTGCGTGGTCACGGCACCGCCCCGGGGCCGCGATTCAAAGTCGCGATGGAAACCCACATCGAGGACAACCTGGCGGTGCGTGACGCGGTGGCTGAGTGGTCCCGGTCGGAGGAGGGGGCCGGAGCCGACGCCCTCCCGAGACTGCTCATGGGGCATTCCATGGGCGGGCAGGTGGCCGGTGAATCCGCGCTCAGGAGACCCTGGGACCTCAAAGGGCTCATCCTGTCCTCGCCGGCGCTCGCCGTGGGTGAGGGCACGCCAGCGGCGCTCAAGGCGGTCGCTCCCGTGGTCGCGCGCCTGCTGCCGTTCCTTCCGGTCGAGAAACTGGATGCGAACGACATCTCGCGGGTGCCCGAGTACGTGGAGGACTACTGCTCGGACCCGCTGGTGCACCAATCCGGGGTGCCGGCGCTGACCGCGGGGACGATGTTGGCTGGCGGCGCCAGGCTGATCGAGCGTTCCCGGTCCCTGCGGTTGCCCACGCTCATCCTCCACGGTTCCGCCGACACCATCACCTCCCCGACGGGGTCCCGCCGGTTCGCGCAGGTTGCAGGCACGGATCACGATCCGCGCCCGGAGATCACCTACCGGGAGATCGAGGGCGGGCTGCACGAACTGTTCAACGACCTCTGCGCGGACGAGGCGTACGCGGCTCTGGGGGAGTGGCTCGACGCCCGGCTGGGCTGAGTCTCCGCGCGGGGCCGGCCGGCTCGACGCACCGCCTCGTCGGTGATCGTCGTCCGGCTACGCTGGCCGTCATGCGACCCGATCTGTCCTCCTACCGCCACCTCGTCTCCGGGAAGGTCCGCGAGATGTACGAGATCGACGACGAGACGCTGCTCATGGTGGCCACCGACAGGATCTCGGCGTACGACCACGTGCTCGGGACTCCCATCCCCGACAAGGGCCGGGTGCTCACCGCGATGAGCGCGTTCTTCTTCGACGCGCTCGACGTGCCCAACCACCTGGCGGGACCACTCGACGACGAGCGCATCCCGGCCGAGGTGCTGGGGCGCGCGATGGTGGTGCGTCGGCTCGATATGGTCCAGGCGGAGTGTGTCGCCCGCGGTTACCTGACCGGGTCGGGCATCACCGAGTACCGCGAATCGGGCACGGTGTGCGGCATCGAGCTGCCCGACGGCTTGGTGGAGGCCAGCAAGCTGCCGGAACCGATCTTCACCCCGGCCACCAAGGCGGCGGTGGGGGACCACGACGAAAACATCTCGTTCGACCAGCTCACCCGCATCGTCGGCGACGAGCTCGCCGAGCGGCTGCGGTCGGAGACCCTCGACATCTACTCGCGGGCCGCGGAGATCGCAGCCGACCGTGGCGTGCTGCTGGCGGACACGAAGTTCGAGTTCGGGCTGGCCGACGGGGAGCTGATCCTCGCCGACGAGGTGCTCACGCCGGACTCGTCCCGGTACTGGCCGGCCGACGATTACTCGCCGGGCCGCGTGCAGCCGAGCTTCGACAAGCAGTTCGTGCGCAACTGGCTGACCGGACCGGAGGCGGGCTGGAACAAGGATGCCGACACCCCTCCGCCGGTGCTCCCCGACGCGGTGGTGGCCGCCACGCGCGAGCGGTACATCGAGGCGTATGAGCGGATCTCCGGTCTGTCGTTCGCGGACTGGATCGGCGGTGGCGACGCGTGAGCGCCTTCGACGCCACCTCGCGGAGTTCCGCGACCGAATCGACCTCGCCCGCGACTCCGACGACCCCGCCCGCGCCGCCCGTCGCCGAGCGTCGCCCGCACCGGCGCGAGCACCACGGTCGCGTCTTCGTCGACGACTACGAGTGGCTGCGCGACAAGGATGCCCCGGCGACGCGCGAGTACCTGGAGGCGGAGAACGCCTACACCGACGCCATGACCGCCGACCTCAAGCCGCTGGAGGACGAGGTCTATGAGGAGATCCGCTCGCGCGTGAAGGAAACCGACATGTCGGTCCCCGTGCGCTCCGGCGGCTGGTGGTACTTCTCGCGCACGGAGGAGGGCCGCTCGTACGCGAAGCACTGTCGCGTGCCGGTTCCGCAGCAGTACGTCGACGACCCCGCGGACCCGGCCGGGTGGGCGCCGCCGGAGGTCTCCCCGGACGAGGAACTGCCCGGCGAGCAACTGCTCATGGACGGAAACGCCGAGGCCGAGGGGCACGAGTACTTCGCGCTCGGCGCCTTCTCGGTCAGTCACGACGGGACGATGCTGGCGTGGGCCACCGATACCGAGGGCGACGAGCGCTACACGCTGCGCTTCCGCTCGCTGGACGCCGAGGTCACCGCGCCGGACGAGGAGATCTCCGGCATCGCGGCGGGCGTGACCTGGTCTCGCGACGGCCGGTACGTGTTCTACGTGACCGTCGACGACGCCTGGAGACCGGACACCGTCTGGCGTCACCGCCTCGGGACGACGAGGGACGACGACGACGAGGTGTTCCACGAGCCCGACGAGTCCTACTGGATCGGGGTGGGCGAGACCCGCAGCGAGAAGTACCTGCAGATAGCGGCGGGTTCCAAGATCACCACCGAGGTGTGGTGTCTGGACTCGAGCGATCCCGCGGGTGAGTTCTGGTGCGTCCGACCGAGGGAGGAGGGCGTCGAGTACGACGTCGAGCACGCGGTGATCGGCGGAGAGGACCGGTTCCTCGTCACGCACAACGACGGCGCGCCGAACTACGTGGTGGCCGAGGCGCCCGCGGGCCCGATCGAGGGTCCGCTGCGGGACCTGCGCACGCTCGTTGCGCACCGCGACGACGTCCGCGTCGAGGGCGTGGACGCCTTCGCCCGGGTGCTGGTGCTGGGCTACCGCGAGGGGGCGCTGCCGCGCTTCGCGCTCATGCCGATCGACCCGGATTCCACGGCGGGGACCGGTGGGTATTCGCGATTCGATCCCGTCGAGTTCGACGAGGAGCTGTTCACCTCCGGTCCCGGATCGAACCCGGAGTGGAACTCGCCGGTCCTGCGGTTCGGTTACGGCTCGTTCGTCACACCGGGGCGGGTCTACTCGCTCGACCTGACGACCGGCGAACGCACGCTGCTGCGTGAGCAGGAGGTGCTCGGCGGCTACGACCCGAGCGGTTACGTGCAGCGGCGGGAATGGGCGACCGCCGGGGACGGCACGCGCGTGCCGATCTCACTCGTGATGTCGACCGACACCGCCGCCCGCGTCGACGCCGACGAGCAGGTACCGACCCTGCTGTACGGCTATGGTTCGTACGAGTCGAGCATCGATCCCGCGTTCTCGGTGGCCAGGCTGTCGTTGCTCGACCGGGGGATGGCCTATGCCGTGGCGCACGTGCGCGGTGGCGGCGAGATGGGCCGGCTCTGGTACGAGAACGGCAAGAAGCTGGCCAAGCGCAACACCTTCACCGACTTCGTCGACTGCGCGCGGCACCTCGTCGACTCGGGACTCACCGCGCCGGACCGGCTGGTCGCCGAGGGCGGCAGCGCGGGCGGCCTGCTCATGGGGGCGGTCGCCAACCTCGCCCCCGACCTGTTCGCGGGGATCCAGGCCGTGGTGCCGTTCGTCGACCCGCTCACCTCGATCCTCATGCCGGAGTTGCCGCTGACGGTGATCGAGTGGGACGAGTGGGGCGACCCGCTGCACTCGGAGGAGGTCTACGACTACATGGCCTCCTACGCCCCGTACGAGAACATCGCGGCCGAGGAGTACCCGGCCATCCTCGCGGTGACCTCGCTCAACGACACCCGCGTGCTGTACGTGGAGCCGGCCAAGTGGGTGGCCAAGCTGCGGGCCGTGGCGCCGTCGGCCAACTCCGCCGACCGGCCGGTGCTGCTGCGCTGCGAGATGAGCGCCGGGCACGGCGGCGTGTCGGGTCGCTACGAGCGGTGGCGCCAGACGGCGTTCGAGTACGCGTGGACGATCCGCACCGCCGGCGCCGGATAGGACCACCCGCCACCAGGATCCGCTACTCCCGCTTCGGATCCGCTACTCCCACACGGGTAGCGGATTCCGAGCGGGAGTAGCGGATTCCGGGGTTGTGGGGCGCTCCACGGCGGGGTTGTGGGGCGCTCGCCAGCGGGGTGGTGTGGGCGCGCCCGGGCTCAGGCCGGGTCGTCGGCGGGCTCCATGGTGTTGGCCATCGCGGCGGCGGGGATGACCGCACCGGCGAGGAACAGGATGATGCCGAGCCCGCCCATCATGTAGGCCAGACGGTGGCCCTCCCCGAGCTGCAGGCTCGAGCCGAAGATCAGGACGAGCGAGATCACGAACAGTCCGCTCGTCACCAGGTTGAGCGCCCGGGACCGGGCCTGGAGCAGGGTGGCGGTCTCGAACTCGTCGAGGTAGCGGGCGGGTGCGGTGTCCTTGGAGTCGATCGTCACCCGGAGCATGGTCCAGACGGTGCAGATCACCACGGTCATGGGTAGCCAGGCCAGGATGATCGGGAACCAGAAGTAGCCGGCCACCGCGATCGCGGCCATGATGCTCAGGCTCGCCCAGTTGAGACGGACGAGGAGACGGCGACGAGCTGCCGTCCGCCAGGTCGGCAGGCTCGTCTCGGTGCGCTCCAGGTTCTTCTCGTACCGCCGCTCCGCGGTGGTACGAGTGTCGGAGGTCGGGCTGTCGGGGGTCGGGTTGTCGTGAGTGCGCGTGGTCATCACGAGTCCTCTCGGTCGCGGCGGTAGATCTCTGCGGACATCGGGCGGAACTCCTCGCGGGAGAACACGGCCTCGACCGGAAGGTCGAACACCTCGCAGATGCGAAAGGCGAGGTCGAGGCTCGGGTAGTGGTCGCCGCGCTCCAGCGCACCCACGGTCTGTGGGTTCACCGAGATCCGCTCGGCGAGTGCTGCGCGGCTCAGTCTCTGTTCCGCACGCAGCACGGCGATCCGGTTGAAGATCGGGAGCTTTTCTCCCCGTCGTACTGGGCTCATGGACCTAAGTGTTGGGAAAACCCAACGGTTTGTCAATAGAAGGTTCCGAGTAGGCTGGGTCACATGAGCAACGGCAGCGTCCACGACATCTCGTTCACCACCATCGACGGCGAGCAGGCCAGCATGGTCGACTACGCGGGCCACGCCGTCCTCGTGGTCAACGTCGCCAGCGAGTGCGGTCTGACCCCGCAGTACGAGGGCCTGCAGCAGCTCGCGGACGACTTCCGCGATCGCGGACTGTTCGTGATCGGCTTCCCGTGCAACCAGTTCATGGGGCAGGAACCGGGGGACGAGAACACCATCAAGGAGTTCACGTCCGACAAGTACGGGATCACCTTCCCGCTCGCCGCCAAGGTCGACGTCAACGGCCCCGACCGGCACCCGCTCTACGTCGAACTGACCAAGGTCGCCGACGCGGACGGCGAGGCAGGCGACGTGCAGTGGAACTTCGAGAAGTTCCTGATCTCTCCCGAGGGTGAAGTCGTCGGCCGGTTCCGGCCCAAGGTCGAGCCCGGGGCCCCCGAACTGGTGGAGGCGCTCGAGGAGGCACTCCCGATCTGACGGCCTGAGCAGGCCCGTCGGGGCCCGGCCATGAGACGTACACCTCGTCGTCGTCGTCATGTCACCCCGGTCTGCCAGCATGCGGCCATGACCCCGCGCCTCATCGTCTCCCTCTCGGGTCTGCGCGACACCAGCCTCGACCACGCCGTCGACCTCGTCGGTGAGCTCGAGCGCAGGTCCGTTCCCGTCTCCCTCCTCGTCGCCCCGCGACGGGGTCGCGAGTACGAGCTCGCCGCCGACCACGGCACCCAGGAATGGCTGCGGCACCGCCGCAGGCAGGGTGACGCGATCGTGCTGGGCGGCTACGACGACGCGGCGACCAAGCCCCGACGACCGGAATTCGCGTCCATCGGCCCCGCCGAGGCGACCGTGCGTCTCACCGCCGCCGACCGGCTGATGGCCGATATGGGGTTGCGGACCCGGGTCTTCGCGCCGCCGCGGTGGAACGCCTCTCCGGGCTGCCTCAGGGCCCTGCCCGACGTCGGGTTCCGGATGTGTGCCGCCCTCACCGGGATCCACGACGTCGTCCGCGGCACCACCGAGCGCGGCCGCGCCCTGTCGATCGGGGAGGGGTTCGTCGCCGACGCCTGGTGGTGCCGGGCGCTCGTCGCCGCCGCCGGCCGCACCGCCGCCGCCGACGGGCTCGTCAGGCTCAACGTCTCCGCCAAGCAGCTCTCCCGCACAGCACCGCGGGCCGCGCTGCTCGACGCCGTGGACCTCGTCACGGGCGAGTACGGAGCGCGGGTCGCGCGCTACGAGTGGTCACCCGCCGCGCTGGTGGGCGCCGCCTGAGCTTCGGCCGCGGCGACGGCTGCGGGTAGGATCGACAGGTGAGTCCCGGCAGGTCCGGGCCCGCCCCGCGAAACCGCCCCGAACGAGGAGTTCCCACGTGGCCCGAGTCGTCGTCGAAGTCATGCCCAAGGCCGAGATCCTCGATCCGCAGGGTCAGGCCATCCACCGCGCCCTCGGCCGTCTCGGCCACGACGGCGTCACCGACGTCCGGCAGGGCAAGCGGTTCGAGCTCGAGGTCTCCGACTCCGTCACCGACGCCGAGCTCGAGGAGATCGCCTCGTCACTGCTGGCCAACACGGTGATCGAGGACTGGAAGGTCGTCCGCGTCGACACCGCGGGGGTCGCCTCGTGAGCGCGCGGATCGGCGTCATCACCTTCCCCGGCACACTCGACGACATCGACGCGTCCCGCGCCGTCACCCGCGCCGGCGGCGAGGCCGTCTCGCTGTGGCACGACGACGCCGACCTCAAGGGCGTCGACGCGGTGATCGTGCCCGGCGGCTTCTCCTACGGCGACTACCTGCGCTGCGGAGCCATCGCCTCCATGGCCCCCGTCATGGGTGAGGTCATCACCGCGGCCCGCGGTGGGATGCCCGTGCTGGGCATCTGCAACGGCTTCCAGATCCTCTGCGAGGCCGGCCTCCTGCCCGGCGCCATGGGCCGCAACCGCGACATGCACTTCATCTGCCGCGACGAGTGGCTGCGCGTCGAGAACACCGACACCGCCTGGACGTCGCGTTTCGAGAAGGGCGCGGAGATCCTCATCCCGCTCAAGTCCGGCGAGGGGCGCTACATGGCGACGGCCGACACGATCGAGGAGCTGGAGGGCGAGGGGCGCGTCGTGTTCCGCTTCGCCAGCGACGCCCCCAACGGCTCCACCAACCACATCGCCGGCATCACCTCGGAGAACGGACGCGTCGTGGGGCTCATGCCGCACCCCGAGCACGCGATCGACCCGCTCACCGGCCCGTCCGACGACGGCCTCGGCCTGTTCCTGTCCGCGCTCGACGCGGTCGTCAAGGTCTAGGCAGGCGCTGCTGACCGCGGTCGACGCCGCTCCGCAGTCAATGCGAAGGGCCCGCTGGGATCTCCCCCGGCGGGCCCTTCGGTGTTGACGACCAGTCGGGCTGGCCGCTGCTGATGCTCGCTCAGGCCGGCAGCATGCCCTTGGCGATCTCGCCGATGACGGTGCCGAGATCGGCGCTACCGGAGCTGCCGATGTCTCCGCCGAGACCGCCGACGAAAAGCGCCACCATGTTCAGGAGCGTGAACGGCGCACCCACGAGGGTGTCGATGAAAGACGAGCCCGTGCCCGTCGACCCGCTCGTGATCTCGGCCGAGAGGGGAAGGGTTTCTCTGAGGATCGAACCGGTGAGGTCCATGGGGACTCCTTGATGTAGGCGCCCCGGGGGGAGTGGGGCGGGGTGCCGGCGACCCGGGTGGTCACGCGTGCGTGATGATTGTGCACAGCTGACCGAGGTTGTGCTCAGGATTAGATAAGGCAGTGGTGCACATCACTGTGGTACTAAACGTGCTGGTGAGCGCAGTGTTCGCACTTCGTCCGCCTGGTGTGCGGGCGGTCGGTAGGAAGAACTCTGGGAAAAGTCTTCTCTCCCACGCCGAGTGACGTCGACCCGCGCGCGGGTGCGTTGGCACCGGTGCGGCGGATCCGCGGCGAGCGGGATCTCGATTGTGGTCGTAGCCATCGTGCGAATCCGGGGGTGTCGCCGACATGGTTACGACCATCGCCTGCGTGGTTACGACCATTTGAAGGTGTCGCCGCGAAGGGTTGACAGCGCGATCTTCGCAGCGAGGGGCCGACTACGTGCGCGGCCGCCGCACTCGGTGGCTGCCACGGCAGACACGCGGGCGAGATCGGGGCCCGGTCACGAAGGGCCTGATTGCGGTACAACCGTGGAATGAGCGAATCCAGCATCCAGCCCGCGTCCCCGTCCGACAAGGCCGATCGCCCGTTCGACATCGTCCTCTACGGCGCGACCGGGTTCACCGGGGGACTGGTGGCCGAGTACCTGATGCGGAACCTGCCCGAGGGCGGCTCGTGGGCCGTGGCCGGGCGCAACCGGACCAAGCTGGACGCCCTCGTCGCCCGCCTGGCGTCCGAGATGCCGGACGTCCCCGCTCCGGGCGTCGTGGTCGCGGACACCGAGGATGCGCGGTCGCTGGTCGAGATGGCGCTGTCGGCCCGCGTCGTCATCACCACGGTCGGTCCCTACCTCGAACACGGCGAGCCGCTCGTGGCCGCCTGCGCCGAGGTCGGCACCGACTACGTGGACCTGACCGGCGAGCCCGAGTTCGTCGACCGTATGTACCTCGAACACAACGACGCGGCGGTCGCCTCCGGGGCCCGGATCGTCCACGCCTGCGGCTTCGACTCGATCCCGCACGACATGGGCGTGTTCTACACCATGAAGCACGTGCCCGAGGGCGTGCCCGCGGTCGTCTACGGGGCGGTCCACGCGGACGCCCGGTTCTCGGGCGGGACGTTCCACTCGGCGATCGGCCAGTTCGCCCGACTGCGCGAGGCCGCGAAGACGGCCGCGCGGCGGCGGCAGAAGGAGGGGCGGGTTGCCGGCCGGCGGATCAAGTCGGTCACGGGTAAGCCCCACCACGACAGCGTGCTGGGCCGGTGGCTCGTGCCGCTGCCGACCATCGACCCGCAGGTCATCCTGCGCTCGGCCGCCGCGCTGGACAGCTACGGCCCCGACTTCACCTACTCGCACTACGCCTCGGTCGGCTCGCCCGTCACCGCGGTCGCCGGGATGGTCGGAGTGGGCGCGCTGGCGGTGGGGTCCCAGGTCGGCCCGATCCGGTCGCAGATCCTCAAGCGGATCGACCGCGGCGCCGGGCCGAGCGAGTCCCGCCGGGCCCGCTCGTCGTTCGACGTCACCTTCGTCGCCCTGGCCGGTGGGCGGCGGGTCGTCACCCGCGTCTCGGGCGGGGACCCGGGCTACACGGAGACGTCCATGATGTTGGCCGAGTCGGCGTTGTGCCTGGCGTTCGACGACCTGCCCGCGCTCTCCGGTCAGCTCACCACCGCGCAGGCGATGGGCGACGCGCTCCTCGAGCGGGTGCAGCGCGGCGGCCTGACGTTCGAGGTCCTGTCCACCTAGTCGGATGCCGCGCCGGTCACGGGGCACGGGAGCGGATTCGCCCGCCGGTGGGCTCCGACTAGACTCGGCCCCGTGACCTCTCACGTGGACTCCATCTCGCACGCCTCTTCCACCCCCGAGCTCGCCCAGCCGTGGGCCGAACTCGGACTCAAGGAGGACGAGTACGCCCGCATCCGCGAGATCCTGGGGCGCCGCCCCACGGACGCCGAGTTGGCCATGTACTCGGTCATGTGGTCGGAGCACTGCTCCTACAAGTCCTCCAAGGTGCACCTGAAGTACTTCGGTGAGACCACCACCGACGAGATGAGGTCCACCATGCTCGCCGGCATCGGCGAGAACGCCGGCGTCGTCGACATCGGCGACGGCTGGGCCGTGACCTTCAAGGTGGAGTCGCACAACCACCCCTCGTACATCGAGCCCTACCAGGGCGCCGCGACCGGCGTCGGCGGGATCGTCCGCGACATCATGGCGATGGGCGCGCGGCCGGTGGCCGTGATGGACCAGCTGCGCTTCGGGCCCGCGGACGCCGACGACACGCACCGGGTGCTGCCCGGCGTCGTGGCCGGCGTCGGTGGCTACGGCAACTGCCTGGGCCTGCCCAACATCGGTGGCGAGACGGTGTTCGACGAGTCCTACGCCGGCAACCCGCTCGTCAACGCCCTGTGTGCGGGCGTCATGCGGGTGGAGGACCTGCACCTGGCGTTCGCGTCGGGCACGGGCAACCGCATCATCCTGTTCGGCGCCCGCACGGGTCTAGACGGGATCGGCGGCGTGTCGGTCCTGGCGTCGGAGACCTTCGACGTGGGCGAGGACGGCGCGCCCGTGAAGCCGCGCAAGCTGCCCAGCGTCCAGGTGGGTGACCCGTTCATGGAGAAGGTGCTCATCGAGTGCTGCCTCGAGCTGTACCGCGAGAAGCTCGTCGTGGGCATCCAGGACCTCGGCGGCGCCGGCCTGGCGTGTGCGACCTCTGAGCTGGCCGCGGCCGGTGACGGAGGCATGCACATCGTGCTGGACAACGTCCCGCTGCGCGCCGAGGGCATGAGCGCCGCGGAGATCCTGTCGTCCGAGTCGCAGGAGCGCATGTGCGCCGTGGTGGCCCCGGAGAACGTCGACGCGTTCATGGAGGTGTGCCGCCGCTGGGACGTGCTGGCCGCCGACATCGGCGAGGTCACGGACGGTGACCGCCTCACCATCGAGTTCCGCGGCGAGATCGTCGTGGACGCCCCGCCGGAGTCGCTGGCCGACGAGGGACCGGTCTACGAGCGCCCCGTCGAGCGCCCGGCCGACCAGGACGCCCTGCAGGCCGACACCACCGCCGGCCTCGCCCGCCCGGCCACCGGTGACGAGCTGCGGCAGACCCTGCTGGACATGATCTCCAGCCCCGCCCTGTGTTCGCGCAAGTTCATCACCGAGCAGTACGACCGCTACGTGCGCGGCAACACGATCCTCGCGGAGTACGCCGACGGCGGCGTCCTTCGCATCGACGAGGAGTCCGGCCGCGGCATCGCCCTGTCGACCGACGCCTCGGGCCGCTACACCCGGCTCGACCCGTACACGGGCGCCCGGCTCGCGCTGGCGGAGGCCTACCGCAACGTCGCCGTCACCGGCGCGACCCCGGTCGCGGTGACCAACTGCCTCAACTTCGGCTCGCCCGAGGACCCGGGTGTGATGTGGCAGTTCCGCGAGGCCGTCCACGGGCTCGCCGACGGGTGCGCCGAGCTGGGGATCCCCGTCACCGGCGGCAACGTGTCCTTCTACAACCAGACCGGGACCACGCCGATCCTGCCGACGCCCGTCGTGGGGGTGCTCGGCGTGATCGACGACGTCGCGCGCCGCACGCCCACCGCGTTCGGCGACACCCCCGGCGAGAGCATCTACCTGCTGGGCGTGACCCGCGACGAGTTCGACGGTTCCATCTGGGCCCAGGTCGCCCACGACCACCTCGGCGGGACGCCCCCGACCGTGGACCTGACGTGGGAGTCCACGCTCGCCCGCATCATGGCGACCTGCTCCAAGGACGGGCTGATCACCGGTGCCCACGACCTGTCCGAGGGAGGCCTCGCCCAGGCGCTGGTCGAGTCGGCGCTGGCGGGGGAGTGCGGCATGCGCATCGTGCTGCCGGAGGGCGCGGACCCGTTCGTGTGGCTGTTCTCCGAGTCCTCGGGCCGCGTCATCGTCTCGGTGCCGCGCGGCGAGGAGATCCGCTTCCAGCAGATGCTCACCGCGCAGAACATCCCGCATGCCCGAATCGGCGTGACCGACCCGGACCCGAGCACGTTCGAGGTGCAGGGCCAGTTCACGCTGACGATCGACGAGCTGCGCGAGGCACACGAGGGGACGCTGCCGGCGCTGTTCGGCGTCGACCCCGTCTGACGGTCGCCGTCGACGGCCGGGCCGGGGGTAGGCGGGCGCATGCGTGATCTGCGGAGACGCGAACGGGTGCTCGCCGTGGTGCTCGCCGGCACGGCCGGGTTCGTCGACGCGGTCGGGTTCCTCGTGGTGGGCGGCTACTTCGTGTCGTTCATGAGCGGCAACTCCACGCGCATGGTCGTCTCGCTCGCGGACGGCGACCTCGGCGCCGCCGGCATCGCGGCCGTCGTGCTGGTGTCGTTCTTCACCGGCGCGGTGGCCGGCGCGGTCGTCACGCGCCGCCGCAACCTCGACGACCGGCCGGCCGTCCTCACCCTCGTCGCGGCGCTGCTGGTGGCGGCTCTCGTGGCGCAGCGGCTCACCACCGTCGAGGTCCTCGCGGTGCCGCTGTCGGTGGCGGTCGCGGCCACGGCGATGGGCGCCATGAACTCGGTGTTCCACTCCGGCGGCGAGGTCTCGCTGGGCGTGACCTACATGACGGGTGCGGTGGTCAAGTCCGCCCACCGCCTGGTCGACGCGCTGGCCGGCGGCTCGTGGGCGCCGTACCGCCAGCAGGTGGCGCTGTGGTCGGCGCTCGTGCTGGGCGGCGTGGCGGGGGCCCTGCTGCACGTGGTCATGGGGGCCGACGCGTTGGCCCTGGCCGCGGCGGTCGTGATCGCCGCCGTGATCGTGACGGCCCGGCTGCGGGCCCGGGACCTCCGAACGCCCTGACGGCCCGTCAGGGCGTCCGGGCTCAGCGTCCTCCTCGTCGTCGTGCCCTCAGGTAGGCCTCCCGCGCGGCGAGGCCACGGACCACCTCGTCGAGCATCGGACGCACGAACCGCGCCTTGTGCGCGGCGTCGGAGGCCGCCGCGGCGGCCAGGTTGAGCGCGGAGAACACCGCCAGCATCAGCGACACCCGCACCAGGGTCACACTCACAGGGAGTCCGAACAGCAGGCCGCCCGTGTCGTTCAGGGGGCGCAGCGTCCACCGGGTCTCCGTGATGTCGGGCACCGCGATCCAGCCGAGCGTGAGGAAGAAGAACACGAGCGTGGCGAACAGCGCCGCCTGGATGAGGGTCGCCACGACCGGCACCAACACGAGGTTGATCCGCTCGCCGCGGCGCAGCGGGTGCTCGGGTCCGCGGTCCCGGAGCTCGTGGAGGATGTCGTCGCGCGTCGAGATGCCGACCAGCAGGACGGTGAGGGCCACGACGACGCCCAGCACGGCGACGGTGCGCGGCCAGGACAGTTCCACCATGACCTGCCAGATCTCCACGCTGAAGAACAGGAACAGGACCGCCAGCATGAGGATCGGCAGCACGCGCGCGACCATCGGCCCCGTCGTCGTCAGTTCCCGGCGCACGCGGCGCGCCGACCAGCGCACGAGCGACCCGAGCCCGGTGTAGGTCCCGACGAGCACCGCGGCCGCGGCGAGGAGGGTGGTGCGGTGGGAGGGGCCGTCGTGCGGGTCGAAGGCGACGTGGGGGACGACGACGAGGGCGATCAGCGACACCAGTCCGAGGGCGGAGCCGGTCGCCGGGCCGGCGCGTCGGGCCGTCTTCGACACCAGCCACCCCACGAGCGGGGCGATCGCCACGAGCGCGATCGCGAGCAGGAGCAGCTGGACGATCGGCTCGGGGGCGGCGAGCAGCTCGGGATCCGAGTCCGGGCCGACACGCTCGAGGAGGGCGGTCGTGTAGTCGTTCGACCGGTCGGCGGCCGCGAGGCCGGTTCCGGCGACGGCGAGCGCGGCGCTGACGCCGGCGGACCGGGACAGGACCTCGCGGCGTCGGGTCGAGGGGGCGATCATGAGCGGCAGGCCCAGCGCACGCAGGTGGTCCTCGTGTGCGGGCAGGCTGCTCGCGGGCGTCGGATCGGGCGTGGGCACGGCGATATTCTCGCAGCGATCCGCGGTCCGGCGGGTCGTACCGGACGCTATCGTCGAGCCATGTCCACCAGCGAGCGCACGGCGTCGGCTGCCGGCGGCGACGCCGCCCCCGCCGCCCCGCCCGCGACCCCGACCACCTCCCCGGCCGCGTCCCGGGACGAGCAGGTCCCCGCCGGGCCGCCCGTCTACGTCAGTCCACCGACGAAGGTCCGCGACGACACGGTGCGGCCGCCGCTGCCGGGAACCGTGGTGGACACCGTGTTCTTCGCCCTGGCCACGGTCGCGGCGGCGTGGTTGGGCTGGCGGCTCCTGGACGACGTGTGGCGCCACGCGTGGTGGCACTTGTTTCTGCTCGTCCCGTTCTGGGCGCTGGTCGCCTACCTGGTGTTGCCGCGGCTGCAGACCCTCCTCACGTCGGTGTACGTGCCCGGCTACTTCATCGCGCGCACCCGTACCTCCGACGGCCTGCTGGGGGATCCGGTGAACCTCGCGGTGGACGGCACGGCGCGGCAGATCCACGAGGCGATGACGGCCTGCGGCTGGGTGCTGGCCGACGACGTCACCGTCAGGTCCTCGTGGGGCATCGTCGTCTCGTCGGTGCTGCGGCGGTCGTACCCGTCCGCGCCGGTGAGTCCCCTCACGCTCTTCGGCCGGCGGCATTGCCTGGCCTACCAGCAGGAGGTCGAGGGCAACGCGTCCCGGCGGCACCACGTCCGGTTCTGGCGCTGCCCCGACGGCTGGCTCCTGCCGGGCGGTCACCGGGTGCAGTGGCTGGGCGCCGGCACGTACGACCGCGCGGTGGGCCTGTCGCTGTTCACGCTCCAGGTCACCCACAAGATCGACGCGGACATCGACGTCGAGCGGGATTACATCGTCGACTCGATCCGCTACCACGTGCCCGAGGCGGGGGTGCGGGTGCTGGAGAACTTCTCGGCCGGTTACCACTCCCGCAACGGCGGTGGCGACGCGATCCGCACCGACGGTGACCTGCCGGTCGTGGACCTGCGCGCCGTGCCCGTGCCCGACGTGTCGGCGGCGGAGCTGCCGCCCGGGGTCGTCCGGGCGGCGCGCGGATACGACGACCCCCGGGCCGAGGGCGGGATCGCGTCGGGCGACCCGGACCGCCCGGCCGATGACGCGGCCCCCGACCCCGGGCACCTGCCGCGCCCCGCCGCGCTGACGGCGGGATGCGCGCTGGTCGCGGTGACCGTGCTCGTCCTCACCGTCCTCGCGCTGCGCGACGTGCTGGGCGGGGCCGACCTCGAGGAGTTCGCCGGCCTGGACGAGTCCGAGGTCGTCCCGGCCGTCATGGCGCTCGCGGTGTTCATCGGCGCCGTGTACGGGGCGATGGCCGTCCTCGCGTTGCTCACGTGGCTGGGGTACGCGCGGCCGCGCGTGTGGCTGCTGACGATGACGGTGGTCAGCACGATCTCCACCGAGTACGGCCGCCTGACCACCGAGGCCGAACAGGACACTTTCCTCGGGGGCTATCCTGTCCTGGCCGTGAACGTTCTCATTTTGTTGTTGCTCACCAGTCGGCCCGCGCGCACGTGGAGCCGACGCACCGCGCAGGAGCGGCGCGCGCGCCGGCGAGCCCTGCCGGCGGGCGCGGGGGCCCGGGCGTGAGCCGCGTCCCCGACGCCGCGGCGGTGCGGGCGGCCGTCGAGGAGGTGGCCCCCTGGCTCGACGACGACGAGACGAACGCCAGACCTGGTCGGTCGGCCCTCGCGGCGGCGGTCCGCGGCACCGTGGAGAGCCTCGCGGCCGAGCTGCCGGGGCGGTCGGTGGAGGTCCGTGTGCCGCCGTACGCCGCCGCGCAGTGCGTCGAGGGGCCGAGGCACACGCGGGGGAGCCCGCCCAACGTCGTCGAGACGGACCCGCGGACGTGGCTGCAGCTGGCCACCGGCCGGGTGACGTGGGAGACCGCCGTCGCCGAGGGCCGGGTGCGGGCCTCGGGGACGCGGGCGGCGGCGGTCGCCGCGGGCCTGCCCGTCGTCCGCCGGGCGTGACCGCGGCCCTCGGGTGGTCCGCTCGCCGGCCGGCTGGAGGGGGTGCCGCCGCTGGCTTTGGGGTCACGGGGGTCGGGGAACGTAGACTTGCAGCACACACCGTCGGGGTCCGTCCGGGCGGGGAGTCCCGAAAGCCGTGAGGGAGCACCAGCTGGTGGAGAGCACGTCGTCACGTCCGGCACCGTCCGGGGCACTGCGCCGTACCGGCGTCCCCGCAGCCGTGGGGCTCGGGCTGCCGGACCCGTCCGCGCCCGGACCGGCGGGTCTGCCGATCGACACCGAACGGATCGGCCCCGTCGAGGAGTGCGGCGTCTTCGGGGTGTGGGCCCCCGGCGAGGACGTCGCCAAACTCACCTACTACGGCCTGTACGCGCTACAGCACCGCGGCCAGGAGGCGGCCGGTATCGCCGTCGCCGACGGCGAGCAGGTCCTCGTCTACAAGGACCTCGGCCTCGTGAGCCAGGTCTTCGACGAGAAGACGCTCGAGTCGATGCACGGCCACGTCGCGATCGGCCACTGCCGGTACTCGACCACGGGCGCGGCGAGCTGGGACAACGCCCAGCCGATGTTCCGCCCCACCACCGAGGGCGGTTCCGTGGTCCTCGGGCACAACGGCAACCTCGTCAACACCCGCGAGCTCAAGCGGCACGCCACCGAGCTGGGCATCCGCGGGTACACCGAGGACAGCGCGCACTCGGACTCCGACATCATCTCGACCCTGCTCGCGCACGAGGCGCGGGAGGGCGGGCTCGAGGAGGCCGCCGCCCGCCTGCTCCCGCACCTGCGGGGTGCCTACTGCCTCACCTTCTCCGACGAGAACACCCTGTACGCGGCGCGTGACCCGCACGGGGTCCGCCCGCTGGCGCTCGGTCGCCTGGAGCGCGGGTGGGTCGTCTCCTCGGAGACCTCCGCCCTGGACATCGTGGGCGCCTCGTTCGTCCGCGACATCGAGCCCGGAGAGCTCATCGCGATCGACGCCGACGGTGTACGGTCCCGCAAGCTCTCGCCCCCGACCCCCAAGACGTGCGTCTTCGAGTACGTCTACCTGGCCCGGCCGGACTCGGTGATCAACCAGCGTCTGGTCAACTCCGCCCGCGTCGAGATCGGTCGCCGGCTGGCCCGTGAACACCCCGCCGACGGCGACCTGGTCATCCCGGTGCCCGAGTCCGGCACGCCGGCGGCCGTCGGGTACGCCCAGGGCTCGGGCATCCCGTTCGCGCAGGGGCTCACGAAGAACGCCTACGTGGGCCGCACGTTCATCCAGCCCAGCCAGACCATTCGTCAGCTGGGCATCCGCCTCAAACTCAACCCCCTGCGCGAGGTGATCCGGGGGCAACGCCTGGTGGTGGTGGACGACTCGATCGTCCGGGGCAACACGCAGCGTGCCCTGGTGCGGATGCTGCGCGAGGCGGGCGCCCTCGAGGTGCACGTCCGGATCGCCTCGCCGCCGGTGCGCTGGCCGTGCTTCTACGGCATCGACTTCGCCAGCCCGGCGGAACTTATCGCCAACGGCGTCGACGCGTCGGACGGGATGCTCGAGGGAGTGCGTCGCGCGATCGGCGCGGACAGCCTCGGGTACGTCTCGGTCGACGGGATGATCGAGGCGAGCGGCCAGCGCAGCGAGGAGCTGTGCGCGGCGTGTTTCGACGGGCACTATCCCATCGAACTCCCCGACGACTCGGCCATGAGCGCGGCCGTGCGTGCGCTCGCCGCCGAGGTCGGCGAGCTGGAGATCGCCGAGGCCCCGGACAGCAGCGAGATCGCGGACGCCGTCCACAGGCTCTGACACCGGCGTCGACCGCCGACCCCCACCGGGCGCCCGAGAGCGGCGCCGACGAGGAGAGACACCACATGACCGAGAACCCACACCCCCCGACCGGCGCCTCGTACGCCGCCGCCGGCGTCGACATCGACGCGGGTGAGCGCGCGGTGGAGCTGTTCGCGCCGCACGCCAAGCGGGCGACCCGGCCGGAGGTGATGGGGGGCCTCGGTGGCTTCGCCGGGCTGTTCTCACTGAAGAACACCTACCGCCAGCCGCTGCTCGCCTCGTCCACGGACGGTGTCGGCACCAAGATCGCGGTCGCCCAGGCGATGGACGTGCACAACACGGTCGGGATCGACCTGGTCGCCATGGTGGTCGATGACCTCGTGGTGTGCGGCGCCGAGCCGCTCTTCCTTCAGGACTACATCGCGATCGGCAAGGTCGTCCCCGAGCACGTCGCCGACATCGTCGAGGGCATCGCCGAGGGATGCGTCCGCGCCGGCTGTGCGCTGCTGGGCGGCGAGACCGCCGAGCACCCGGGCCTCATGGCGCCGGGCGAGTACGACATCTCCGCTACCGGCGTGGGGATCGTGGAGGCCGACGAGATCCTCCAGGCCGAGAACGTCCGGCCGGGCGACGTCATCGTCGGAATGGCCTCCTCGGGGCTGCATTCCAACGGGTACTCCCTGGCCCGGCACGTACTGCTCGACCTCGCGCGGCTGCCCCTCGAGGGGCACGTCGAGGAGTTCGGCCGCACGCTGGGCGAGGAGCTGCTCGAGCCGACGCGGATCTACGCTCTCGACTGCCTGAGCCTCATCGCCGAGACCGACGTCCGCGTGTTCAGCCACGTCACCGGCGGTGGCCTGGCCGAGAACCTGGCCCGCGTGATGCCACGCGGTCTGGTCGCACGGCTCGACCGCGGTCGGTGGCCCGTGCCCGCCGTGTTCGGCACGATCGCGCACCACGGCCGCGTCGAGCAGGCGGAGATGGAGCGCACGTTCAACATGGGCGTGGGCATGGTCGCAGTTCTGCCCGAGGAGGACGTGGACCGGGCCCAGGCCGTCCTCACCGCCCGCCACGTGGAGAACTGGGTGATCGGCCACGTGGAGAAGGCCGGCGAGGACGCCGACGCGCCCCGCGTGGTGCTCGAGGGCTCACACGCGCGGTTCTGACCGCCCCACGCGGGCTGCACGACGACAGCGACCCGGCCGGGGCAGTTCCGGCCGGGTCGCTGTGGTTCTCGGTTTATCCCCGCCCGCGCCACGTACGTGGGCCGGGCATCCGTAGGGGGATGCCCGGCCCACGAGAGGTCTGGCGGGAGCGGGAGTGGTCAGTACCTGGTGTCGCCGTCGGACCACGACCCGTAGGGGTCGTCGTCCTCGTCGGTGCTGAGCCGCATGGACGACCCCCCACCCGACAACTCCTGCTGAAGACGTTCTAGGTCCGTCTGCGGAGTGTTGTACTTGAGTTCGCGAGCGACCTTGGTCTGCTTCGCCTTCGCGCGGCCTCGGCCCATTGACCTGACCCCCTCGGAAACGGTGCTGGGCCACCTCGGGGGTGCCCATTGCAAGTGTGAGTATCTGCCTGCCCACAGGATAGCGTGCCCGGCGCGGAATGTCCGCCCGGGTGTCGTGGAGCGGCCCGCGGGTCGGCCACACACGGGGGTGGGCGGCGCCTCCCCGGCAGGAGCCGCGCGGTCTGTCAGGACCGGCCGCCGGGGCCGTCAGGCCCGGCGGGGGGCGTCAGGCCTGGCCGCGGAGCCGACGGATCGCCTCGCGGCCGGCCTGCGAGCCGCCGTCCTGCGGGGCGGTCTCGGGATCGACGGCGGCGTCCACCCCGCCGATCTCGAGGGCCGAGTCCATGGGGACCGCTCGCTTCAACAGGGCGAGGGCGACCGGGCCGTCCTCGTGATGCTGGACGACCGTGCCCACGCGGCCGACCGGGCGGCCACCCGCGCGGACCTCGGCGCCCACCGCGGGCAGGTCGTCGCCGCTCGAGCCGTCCAGCTGCAGCCGCACGAGGACGCGGGGGGAGCGTCCGAGGTTATGGACCCGGGACACCGTCTCCTGGCCCCGGTAGCAACCCTTGTCCAGGTGCACCGCGCCCCGCTCGGCCACGCCGCCGATCCAGGTGGGGATCTCGTGGGGGATCGTCTTCTCGTCGGTGTCCACGCCCAGGCGCCCCCTCGGCGGGGTCGTCCCGGCCGCACGCAGCGCCTCGAACGCCCAGGAGCCCGCGGGCCGGGCGCCCGCGTCGACCGCGGCGGCGAACCACGCCGTCAGCGCCGGGCGGGGGACCACCAGGTCGACCGAGCCGGCCTGGGGCCACGGCATCCGACGGGCGATCCCGCCACCCGGCAGCGCCACGCTCGCGTAGTCCCCGGTCGGGAGGTCGACCTCGGCGCCGTCGGGCGAGGTGAGGGTCGTGGGCAGGCCCGCCCCGGCGAGGGTGAGGACCGCGAGGTCGGCGGCCGCGGGGGACGCATCGGCCCAGAAGACCATCTTGGTGAGGAACTGCAGCAGCGACTCGCCCCGACCGGGTTCGGTGTCCACGACCACCGTGGCGTCCACGTCGGCGAGCACGGCGTGGTGCTCGATCCGCCCGTTGGCGTCCAGCACCAGCGTCTCGCCGCCGCCGCCGTCGCCGATCTCGGCGACGTGCTGGGAGACGAACCCCTCGAGCCACGTCAGCCGCTCGCCACCGCCGATGGTCAGGACATCCCGATGGGAGCGGTCGACGACCACGAACCCGGAGTCGGCGGCCCGCTGCTCGACGAAGGGGTCGCCGTAGTGGTGGGGGACCCCCGCGTCAGCGGAGTCGTCGCTCGCGTCCACCGCTCCGGGGCGGGCCAGGATCGGGCTGCGGTAGCGGCTGTCGGTCCGGTCGGGCACAGCTGGATCGGTCACGATCGCGAGTGTACGTACCAGGTCGTAGTGTGGGCTCCATGGGCACTCCAGCGGGAACGGCGATCGATCGACCTGACGAGGCCAGGGTCGTCGTCCTGGTCTCCGGCGGACCGGAGGGGCCGCGGCCACGGGTCCACCCGGCGGACGAGCCGTTGCTCCTGGCGGACGACCTCGCCGCCGTCCGGGGGGACGGGTGCTTCGAGACCCTCCTGGTGGTGGGAGGCCGCCCGGCCAAGCCCGAGCGGCATCTCGCGCGTCTGGCGAGGTCGGCGGCCGCGTTGGGGCTCACGGGGCCCTCGGAGTCCGCGTGGCGGGCCGGAATGGACCTGGCCGCGCGCGAGTGGGACACCCGGACGGAGGCCATGCTGCGCCTGGTGCTGTCTCGTGGACCGGAGCGGGGCGGGCAGGAGACCGCGTACATCACCGTCGCGCCCGTCAGTGGGTCCGCGCTCCGGGCGCGGGCGGAGGGGATCGCCGTGACGGCCCTCGGTCGGGGGTACGCCTCCGATGCCGCCGGATCCGCTCCGTGGCTGCTGATCGGCTCCAAGACCCTGTCGTACGCCACGAACATGGCGGCGCTCCGGCACGCCGCGGCGACCGGGTTCGACGACGTGGTCTACCTCTCCTCGGACGGGGAGGTTCTCGAAGGGCCGCGCTCGACGGTGGTGATCGCTCGCGACGGTGAACTGCTGAGCCCACCGGCGGAGGTCGGGATCCTGGAGGGCACGACCCTGGCCGCGATGGCGGAGGTCGCCGCACGCGATGGTGTGCCCGTGCGGCGCGAGCGTCTCCTGCTCACCGACCTCGTGTCGGCCGACGCGATGTGGCTGCTGTCCTCCGTGACGCTGTACGCCCGGGTCCGCCGGATCGACGACACGACCCTGCCGGGCGGGGACCCCGGGATCGACGTCGCCGGGATGGTCGATCGCGCGGTCGGACGCGCATGAGAACCGCCCACCCGACCGGGGTCGGGTGGGCGGGAGCGGAGTCCGCGGGACGGGCCGGGTCGGCTACGCGGGGCGGGTCGGCTACTCGGGGCTGGGTCGGTTGCGCGGCCCGGGACCCGTTCGGGTCAGCCCGCGACGCGGCGCAGGCGCGCGGACATGTGTGGGACCAGGCCCTTCTCCGGGTGGACCCGTTCCTCGACCCATCCGAGGTCGCCGCCCTCGACGATCCCGTAGATCCTCTTGGCGCCGCCCCGCTTGGGGCCGGTGGGGGAGGCGAGGACCACGTCGGTGGCCATCTCCCATGCCGACTGGGTGATGGGGGTGCCGTAGTACATCTCGATGATCCCCGAGGCGTGGGCCACGAGGAACTCGAGCTGGTCGTCCGCCGAGATCCTCCAGAACCCGGTCTCGCGGTAGGCCGCGTCGTTCACGGCGCCTCCGGAGTCGTAGGTCCACGAGCGGGACGTCCAGCTCAGGTAGTTCTCGCCGTCGTGCGAGACCACCACCTGCTGGCCGAACCGGTGCTGACCGCGGTCCTCGGTGTCCGCCTCGCCCTCGCCCTCCCAGACACCCACGAGGGGTAGCAGGGCGAGTAGGCCGGGGTGGAGGTCGGGCCCGAAGCGCAGGTTGGCGGTGTCCTCGGGGACAGGGAGTTCGGAGAACGCGGGGATGTTCCGGCGGGCGGTCTCCTCGGAGCGCTGCGCGGCGGCGTTGACGGCAGCGTTCCCGGACCCGCGCACCACCGACTCGCCCCCTACCCCGTCAGGGGTGGGCGGCGTGGGGTCACCGGCGTTCGGCTGGCCGCTTTCCGTCACGACTCGTCGGTGACCGTGCGGTAGACGATGTAGCAGGTGGCCCACAGGATGGCCAGCGTGCAGAGGACCAGGAGGATCTCGAAGAAGAGCACCATGGCCTGATTCTAACCCCGAGGCGTTCAGCCCACTGCGATGCGGGCGTCGATCGAGTGGATGAGGCAGTCCTCGGGTGGCACGACGAAGTCCTCGGAGACCCTGGCCTTCACGCCCAGAACGGTCGCGAGCGTGAACTCCGCGTGTACGACGCCCTCCCGGCCCGGGGGGTCCACGGTGAGGACGATGTCCCGCACCTCACGGATCACCGAGTACTGCAGGTGCAGGTGGAGGTCCCAGCGGAGTTGGGCCGCGTTGAAGCCGGTCTTGATCCCGTTCTCGCGCCGCACGCAGTCGGGTGCGAACGGGACGCGGAACGCCGCGGCCGGCGCGGTGAGGGCGGTGAGGTACATCCGCACCGCCTCCTCGCGCTCCTCTGGGGAGTACGGGCCGGGGTGATCGGGTACCTCCGGGGTCGCCCCCCGACGCTGATCGATACCCACGAGGACTGCGGAGGCGACGGAGGCGCCGACGGCGACCACCGAGGCCCGCCCGGCCATGCCGAGCGCACGGGACAGCAGAGACATGAGATCGAGACTAGCCAGCTTCGCACCCGCGCGGGGCGCGAGGTCTCACCGCTCGACCGGGACCCCGATGAGGGAGCCGTACTCGACCCAGCTGCCGTCGTAGTTGACGACGTTGGGTTGGTCGAGGAGCTCGTGGAGGACGAACCAGGTGTGGCTGGACCGCTCACCGATCCGGCAGTAGGCCACGATGCGCCGAGCGGGGTCGTCGAGCACGTCCGAGTAGATCTCGCGCAGTTCCGCGTCGGAGCGGAAGGTGCCGTCGCGGGTGACCGCGCGGTTCCAGGGGATGCTGACCGCGCCCGGGATGTGACCGCGCTGGCGCCCGCCCTCCTGCGGCAGCCCTGCGGGGGCGGCGAGGCGACCGGTGTACTCGTCCACCGAGCGCACGTCCACGAAGCCGTCGCGTCCCAGCCCGGCGAGGACGTCGTCGCGGAACGCGCGGATCGACAGGTCCTGGGGGTCGGCCACGTAGTCGGTGACCGGGCGCCGGGGCGCCTCGGTCTCCAGGGGGCGCCCCTCGCGCTCCCACAGCATGCGTCCGCCGTCGAGGAGTCGGACGTCGCGGTGCCCGTACAGGCGCAGGTACCAGTACGCGTAGGCCGCGAACCAGTTGTGGTTGCCGCCGTAGACGACGATCGTGTGGTCGCGGCTGATGCCCCGCTCGGACATGAGTTCGCCGAAGCGTTCGCGGTCGACCAGGTCGCGCGTGTACTGCTGCTGCAACTCGGTCCGCCAGTCGAGGGCGACGGCGCCCGGGATGTGGCCGTCGGTGTGGTACGCCGTCACGTCCTCGTCGACCTCGAGGAAGACCACCGAGTCATCGGCCAGGCGCGAGGAGGCCCAGCTGGTGCTGACCAGTACGTCGTCGCGACTCATGCGGCCGAGTCTAGTGGCCGGGGCGCGCGAGACCGTCGAGCGGCGCTCCGCCGCGCGCGGCGACGCCGGCGGCGGTGATGGTGCCGCCGGTCACCGTGAGGGTGTCGACCGTGGCTCCTAGGGGGAGGACATCGGGTTCCAGGGTCAGGGCGGTCCGGCGCAGTGCGAGCTCGCCGTCACCGTCGGGGAACCCCGCGGGTCCGGTCGCCGGGGCGACGGGGACGAGCCGCGCGCCGTGGGTGTCGACGACGAGGTCGACGAACGCCGAGACGCGGACGTCGGATCCCTCGAGGGTCCCCGTGACGCGGGCCCGGTGTTCGGTTCCGCCCGCGAGACTCGGGTCGTCGGCGGCGCCGACCAGCACGTCCCGCATCCCCAGAGCGGGGCCGAGTGAGTCGCCGGTGATCTGGACCGAGACCGTCGACTCCCCGGCGATCGGCGGGGCTGCCGGATCGTCCGGCACGAGGACGTCGGTGGCCCTCGCCTCGACGGCGACGGGGCCGAGACCCGGCCGTTCGACCCCCTCGATCCGGATCGCCGCGGACGCGAGAGTGTCGGGCCCGACCCATCGCGACCCCGGACCGCCGCCGATCATGACCGACGGGGGCGCCGACCCGGGCGTCGCGGGGCCGCCGATCCGGGTCGACAGGTCCGCCTCGATCCGGGAGGCGTGCACCGTCTCCGTGACGAAGGCGCCGAGGGCGACCGTTGCCACTGCGACGACCGCGACGACGGCGGGGCGGGGGATCCTCATGGGCTCCAGGTGTACTCCACTCCCTGTTTCGGGGGTGGAGGTCGCTAGTATTCCTCTCGGCCCCCCGGATGGAGAGGAAGCGACATGGACGTAGTGCTCCTCGCCGCTGAAGCAGACCCGGAGGCGGTCATCCCGGCACTGCCTCTGCTCCCGCACTCGGTGCGTGTGCTCCCGCCGCTCGCCTCCTCGTTGGGCGAGCTCTCCGGGGCGGCCCTCGCGCTGGTCGACGCGCGGAGTGATCTGGCGGCGTCGCGGGCGTTGTGCAGGCTTCTCGCGGGCGGCGCGGACCTCGCCGTCATCGCGGTGGTCTCCGAGGGCGGGTTGATCGCGGTCAGTGGCGACTGGGGACTGGACGACATCCTCCTGCCGACCACGGGGCCCGCGGAGGTGGACGCCCGGTTCCGACTGGCGGCCGCGCGCCGCACCACGCAGGGCGAGGCCGACGGCGGCCTGCTCACGGTCGGTGAGCTGGTGATCGACGAGGAGACCTACGTCGCACGCGTCAAGGGCCGGCCCCTGGACCTCACCTACAAGGAATTCGAGCTCCTCAAGCATCTCTGCCAGCACCCCGGCCGGGTGTTCTCGCGCGCCCAGCTCCTCCAGGAGGTGTGGGGCTACGACTTCTTCGGCGGCACGCGCACGGTCGACGTGCACGTCCGGCGCCTGCGCGCCAAGCTGGGCCCGGATCACGAGTCCCTCATCGGCACGGTCCGTAACGTCGGGTACAAGGCGGTCAGACCGACGGACCGCCGCGAGGAGGGAGGGGACGCATGACGGTCGATGAACGATCCATGGACGCCGCCACCGCCGACCGGGTGGAGGCGATGGCCGCGGAGGCCGAGACGCTGGACGGGGTGGCCCCGCTGGGGGAGCAGCCGCTACGGGCGCTGCGGGCGCCGTCCGCCCGGGTCCGTCACTTTCTCGCGAGCGCTCCCGGCACGGACGGGCCGGCCGGGTATGCGCAGCTGACGGGCAGCGGACCCGGGTCGTCCGCCGAGCTGGTGGTCCACCCCGGACACCGCCGGCGGGGACTGGGCACCGCTCTCGTGCGCGCGGTGCTGGAGGCGGAACCGGATGTCGCCGTGTGGGCCCACGGGGATCTGCCGGCCGCGCGGGGTCTCGCAGACGGCATGGGCCTCGCGCGCACGCGCGAACTGCTGATGATGCGCAGGCGCGCCGCCGACGTCCCGGCGCTGCCGGACCAGCGCCCGGCCGAGGGGATCGAGACCGGCACGCTCGCCGACGCCGCCTCCGAGGGCGGGCAGCGCTGGCCGGGCCTGGACGCACGGGCGGAGTTCCTGCGCGTCAACAACGCCGCGTTCTCGTGGCACCCGGAGCAGGGCGGCTGGAGTCGTGATCAGCTCGACGAGCGGCTGGCCGTGGACTGGGTCGATCCTGCCGGCGTGTTCCTGGCCGTCGACGTCACGGGGCCGCGGTCGCGCTTGGCCGGGTTCCACTGGACCAAGACCGTCGCGGAGCCGGGGGAGCCGGTGGAGGGCGAGGTCTACGTCGTCGCGGTGGACCCGGCGGAGCAGGGGCGCGGTCTCGGCGGGCTACTCACCGCCCTCGGCGTCGCGCACCTCGAGGACACCGTCGGCGCGGAGTCGGTGGTGCTCTACGTCGAGGGTGACAACTCCCCGGCGATCAGTACCTACGAGCGTCTCGGATTCACGGTCGAGCACCGCGATGTGACGTACGCCTCGCGGTGATGACCGGGATGGCGGGGGTGCCCGTTCTCAGTGTCACCCCAGGTGGGGGCCTCGCCGGGAGGGCTCCGCGGGCAGGGTGAACTACGCGCGAACAGGGAGTTCATCTCGGGTTCACCTACTTCCTCGGGGCTGTTCACGTCCGAGCTTTAGGTTCTCTCCCCGTCGGGCCGGTGTGTGCGGTCCGGCCCCGCGACCAGATCGCCAAGAACGTGAACCGGTGGGGCATCCCGCCGGATGAACCTAGGAGATTTTGTGGACCTCAAGCGCACCGGTGCTCTGCTCGGCCTCGCTGCCCTCACGACGGTCGGCCTCGCCGCCTGCTCGGATAACAATGCCGGTTCCGGCGATCAGGCCGCTCAGCAGGTCGCCGACGCGGAGTGCGGCGGCAAGGCCGCACTCAAGGCCTCCGGCGCCTCGTCGCAGAACAACGCGATGACCGTCTTCGCCAACTCCTACGCCATGAGCTGCGAGGGCCACACCCTCGACTACAACTCGAACGGCTCCGGCGCCGGCGTCAAGGAGTTCATCGGCGGCCAGACCGACTTCGGCGGCTCGGACTCCCCCCTCAAGGACGAGGAGTACACGCAGGCCGAGCAGCGGTGCGAGGGCCCGGCGTGGAACCTGCCGGCTGTCTTCGGCCCGATCGCGATCGCCTACAACCTGGACGGCGTCGAGGTCGCGCTGTCGGCCGACACGCTCGCCAAGATCTTCAAGGGCGAGATCACCAACTGGAACGACCCGGCCATCGCCGAGGAGAACCAGGGCGTCGAGCTGCCCGACCAGGACATCACCGTGATCTTCCGCTCGGACGAGTCGGGCACCACCGACAACTTCCAGAAGTACCTCGAGGCGGCCGCGCCCGAGGTGTGGACCGAGGGCGCCGGCAAGACGTTCAACGGCGGCACGGGCGAGGGCGCCAAGGGCAACGAGGGCGTCTCCGCCGCCGTCGCGCAGACCCCGGGCACCATCACCTACACCGAGTGGTCCTACGCCAAGAGCCAGGACCTCGGCATGGTCAAGGTCATCACCCCGGCCGACTCCGAGGGCGTCGAGCTCAACGCCGAGACCGCCGGCACCACGATCGACTCGGCCACCCTGAAGAACGAGGGCTCCAACGACCTGGTCATCGACACCTCGTCGTTCTACGTCCCCGAGGCCGCGGGCGCCTACCCGATCATCATGCCGACCTACGAGATCGTCTGCTCGACCTACGGCGATCCCGAGACCGCCGAGGCCGTCAAGTCCTTCCTCAACATCGCGGTGTCCGAGGACGTCCAGGGTCAGCTCGAGCCCGAGGGCTACATCCCGGTGCCCGACGAGTTCCGCGAGAAGCTGGTGACGGCGATCTCCGAAATCTCCTGATATTTCCGGTCACCGCGTCCACCCCTGTACGGTCGGGCGCGGTGACCGACCCCTTTCCCACCTGAGCGACTGAAGGTCTCATGACAGTTCACGAATCCGTCGACCGTGACGCCGGCAAGAACTCCTCGTCCGGCGGGCCCGCCGACGGCACCGCCCCGGCGTCGGACGCGGACACGGGCGGCGGGAGCGGCCTGCGCGACGCCGGGTCGTCCCAGAGGATCGACGCGATCTTCCGCGGGCTCACCGTTTTCGCGGGCGCGGTCATCGTCGCGCTCATCGCCCTCATCGGGATCGTTCTGGTCATGCAGGCGACGCCGTCGCTCATGCAGAACAACGTCAACTTCTTCACGTCGTCCGTGTGGAACACCACGGACCCGGAGAACATGTCGTTCGGCATCCTCGACCTGCTCAAGGTCACGGTGCTGAGCTCCGTCTTCGCCCTGGTGCTGGCGGTGCCCGTCTCCATCGGGATCGCCACGTTCCTGGTGCAGTACGCGCCGCCCCGGCTCTCACGGACGCTGTCGGCCCTCATCGACCTGCTGGCCGCCGTGCCGTCGATCATCTACGGCATGTGGGGTCTGCTCGTCCTGGGGCCGTGGATGGTCCCGTTCGCCACGTGGCTCAACGAGAACCTCAACTGGTTCTTCCTGTTCGGCGACGGCAACGTCACGATCGCCGGCGGCGGCACCATCTTCACCGCCGGCGTCGTCCTGGCGATCATGATCCTGCCGATCATCACCTCGATGTCCCGCGAGACCATTCGCCAGACGCCTTCTCTGCACCAGGAGGCGGCGCTCGCGCTGGGCGCCACCAAGTGGGAGAAGATCCGGATGACCTGCTTCCCCTACGCCAAGTCGGGGATGATCGCCGGCTCCATGCTCGCCCTCGGTCGCGCGCTCGGAGAGACGGTGGCGGTCCTGATCATCCTCCGCGCGGCGAGTTCGCCCAGCACACTGTCGCTGTTCGACGGCGGGTTCACCTTCGCCTCCAAGATCGCGTCCGGTAGCGCCGAGTTCAACCACCCGCTGCCGACCGGTGCGTACATCGCGGCCGGCCTCGTGCTCTTCATCCTCACCTTCATCGTCAACCTCATCGCGCGCTCGGTGTCCGGTGGAAAGGTCAACGGCTGATGTCCCAGGCAACCCCCGACCTCGCCAAACCGGCCAAGCCGGCCGACACATTCCTTCCGATCTCCGGTGGCCGGAAGATCAAGGACAAGGCGGCGACCGTGGTGTTCACGGTCTGCTTCGTGCTGGCCGTCATCCCCCTGGTCGCCCTGCTGTTCAAGGTGATCGTCTCGGGTTTCCCCGCGATCATCAACGTGAACTGGTGGACCAACTCGTTCAATCTCGTCGCGCCGTCCTCGATGGCGGGCGGGGTCGGTCACGCGATCTACGGCAGCCTCGTACAGGCGCTGATCGCGGCCGTCATCTCGATACCTCTGGGCGTCGCCGCGGGCATCATGCTCGTCGAGTACCCCGACTCCAGGCTCGCCAGGCCCACGACGTTCATGGTGGACGTCCTCGCCGGCGTCCCGTCCGTGGTGGCTGCCATCTTCATCTTCGGCGTCTGGATCTCGGTGCTGAAGTTCAACCTCAGCGCCTTCGCCGTGGCTCTGGCGCTGGTGCTGCTCATGCTGCCGCTCATCGTGCGGTCGACCGAGGAGATGCTCAAGCTGGTCCCCGATGAACTCCGGGAGGCCTCCTACGCGCTGGGCGTGCCCAAGTGGAAGACCATCGTCAGCGTCGTGGTCCCGACCGCGCTGTCGGGCATGATCTCGGGCATCTTCCTCGCGCTGGCCCGCGTGATGGGCGAGACGGCGCCGGTGCTCATCCTCGTGGGCTACACGGCCCGCTACAACTACGACGTGTTCGAGGGCAACATGGCCTCGCTGCCGCTGCTGATCTACAACCAGCTCTCGAACCCCAACGAGGCCGGCCAGTACCGCATCTGGGGTGCTGCCCTGACGCTCATCATCATCATCGGGCTGGCGAACGTGCTCGCCACGTTCGCCGCCAAGGCGCTCGCGCCCAAGACCAAGTAAGGACCCGATATGGCCAAGCGACTCGACCTCGAGAGCGTCGACATCTTCTACGGCGACTTCCACGCCGTGAAGGACGTGAACCTCCATGTTCCGCCCCGCTCCGTGACGGCGTTCATCGGCCCCTCCGGCTGCGGCAAGTCCACGGTGCTGCGTTCGCTCAACCGGATGCACGAGGAGATCCCCGGTGCTTCGGTGAAGGGCTCCATCAAGCTCGACGGAGTCGACATCTACGACAAGAAGATCGACCCGGTCGCCGTCCGCCGCACTATCGGGATGGTCTTTCAGCGCCCGAACCCGTTCCCCACGATGTCGATCAAGGAGAACGTCGTCGCGGGTCTGCGTCTGCAGGGCGTGAAGAACAAGAAGACCCTCGACGAGGTCGCCGAGAAGTCGCTGCGCGGTGCCAACCTGTGGAACGAGGTCAAGGATCGTCTCGACAAGCCGGGCGGTGGCCTGTCCGGCGGTCAGCAGCAGCGTCTGTGCATCGCCCGCGCGATCGCCATCGAGCCCCAGGTACTGCTCATGGACGAGCCCTGTTCGGCTCTCGACCCTATCTCGACCCTGGCGGTGGAGGATCTCATCGCCGAGCTCAAGAACGACTTCACCATCGTGATCGTCACGCACAACATGCAGCAGGCCGCCCGTGTGTCCGACCAGACGGCGTTCTTCTCCCTCGAGGCCACCGGAATGCCCGGGCAGCTCGTGGAGGTCAACTCCACCGAGCGCATCTTCTCCAACCCCGAGAACAAGCAGACCGAGGATTACGTCTCGGGCCGCTTCGGCTGAGCCGACCACGACCCGGATCGCCTCGCGGCACCAGCCGGATCCCGCCACACACGAGACCGCCCCGCCCCGGGCTCGGAACCCCGGGACGGGGCGGTCTTCGTCGTGCGTGACGCGTGTGGCGCGCCACCCGCTGGTCAGGACCCCTGTGGTGACCCTTCGTCCTCATCCGGTTCGTGCTGCGCCATCCGCTGTTTGAAGGCACGGTCCGTCTCGTTGAAGCGGCGAACCAGCTCCTCGCTCGACGGCGACGGCTCCTCGGGATCGCTCTCGGGGGTGGTGGCGTACTCGCCGGTCGCCAGGAAGATCACGCGCTGCGCGACCTCGACCGCGTGGTCGGCGAACCGCTCGTAGTACCGGCCCAGCAGGGTCACGTCGACCGCGCAGGCCACGCCCCACTTCCACTCGCGAACGGTGAGCAGGGTGAACAGGTGGCGACGCAGGTCGTCGACCGCATCGTCCTGCTGTGCCAGGGTCGCGGCCTGCTCGGGGTCCCTGTTGAGCAGCACCTCGGTGGCCGAGCGGCCGAGGGCGACGGCCACGCGGCCCATCTCCGCTAGGTAGCCGTTGACCGGCTCTGGCAGAACCGGCTCGGGATGGCGCCGGCGGACGATCTTGGCGACGTGGCCCGCCAGGGTGCCCATCCGGACCAGGTCCTGCACCAGCTGTATCGACGTGACCACCTGGCGGAGGTCACGCGCTACCGGGGCCTGGAGGGCGAGCAGCGCGAAACCGCGCTCCTCGTTCTCGGTCGCCAGCCGCGACATCTCCGACGACGACTGTAGGACCTTCTCCGCGGCGACGAGGTCGACCTGGAGCAGAGCGTGGGTGGCCAACTCCATGTCATCGGTCGCGAGGGAGCACATCCGGGCCATGGAGGTGGCCAGATCCGCGAGTTCTTCGGAGTAGACAAGACGCATACCGCCAGCATACGCCCATGTCAGCGCGGTGATCTCCGCTCACGGTGAACGCCCGGTGAACTCGGGGTCACCCCGGGGGTCAGCCCCCGGAGTTCTCGGCGTCCGCGCCGGCGAGCGCCACCGCGTCGTCCTCGGGGTCGTCCAGCCACCCTTCGGGCAGCAGGACCTTCGACGGCGAGCCCTGCCGCCCACGCGGTCCGTAGCCGTCCGCGGGGAACGGCTCGTCAGTCGGCAGGTCGGCCAGCATCGCGGCGAGATCGTTCAGGGTGCGGACGGCGGACAGGGCCACCCGCTTCTCCGACCCGGCGGGGAACCCGCGCAGGTACCAGGCGACGTGCTTGCGGATGTCCCGCATGCCCTTGTCCTCGCCGTGGTGCTCGGCGAGGAGTTCGCCGTGGCGGTACATGATCCGGGCGACCTCTCCGAGAGTGGGCGGGGTCGGCGCCTCGCGGCCCGCGAGGCGGGCGGCCAGCTCGGAGAACAGCCACGGACGGCCGAGACAACCGCGGCCGATCACCACGCCCGCGCACCCGGTCTGCTCGCGCATCCGCACCGCGTCCTCGGCGGAGAAGATGTCGCCGTTACCGAGAACCGGCACGTCCGATACCGCGCCGACGTGCTCGACCAGTCGCGAGATCTGCGACCAGTCCGCCTCCCCCGAATACCGCTGGGCTGCGGTCCGCGCATGGAGCGCCACCGCCTTGGCGCCCTCCTCCACGGCGATCCGACCGGCGTCGAGGTGAGTGTGGTGCTCGTCGTCGATCCCGACGCGCATCTTGACCGTCACGGGGATCTCGGTGCCCTCGGTGGCCCTCACCGCCGCCGCCACGATCGACCGGAACAGGCGGCGCTTGTAGGGGATCGCGGATCCGCCGCCGCGCCGGGTGACCTTGGGGACCGGGCATCCGAAGTTGATGTCGATGTGGTCGGCGAGGTTCTCGTCGACGATCATCCTGGCCGCCGCGTACGTGTACTCCGCGTCGACCGTGTACAGCTGCAGACTGCGGGGCGACTCGTCGGACGCGAACGTCGCCATGTGCAAGGTCGCGGGCTGCCGCTCGACCAGCGCACGGGCGGTGACCATCTCGCACACGTACAGTCCCGACACCGATCCCTGCTGCTCCCGCTCGATCTCGCGGCACAGGGTGCGGAAGGCGACGTTGGTGACCCCGGCCATCGGCGCGAGGACGACGGGCGACGCGAGCTCGAGCGGGCCGATGCGCAGCGCGGGGGAGGCGGTGGCGGTGGGGGCGGACATGGATCAAGTGTCCCAGTGGTCGGCGTACGCGTCCAAAATCGGTGACGAGCAGCCGACCAGGCGACCGCGGTGGTGCCCCCAGTCGGGCTCGAACCGACGACCTGCGGATTAAAAGTCCGTAGCTCTACCAACTGAGCTATAGGGGCGACGGCCACGATACCGCCCCGCCTCCCGGTTGGTTTATCCGCCCGGCGGGCGGTGCCCTACACTGGAGCGCGCTGCGGACCGGCGATCCCGGACGTGGCGTAGGCCCCCTTCGTTTAGCGGCCTAGGACACCGGCCTTTCACGCCGGCAGCGCGGGTTCGAATCCCGTAGGGGGTACACAGTCGAGGTCCCGGTCACCGAGCAGGTGGCCGGGACCTCGTGCGTTCAGTGCCTCGCGACGATGGCGCCACCGCGCCCCCCTCGGGATCGGGGGCGCCCCGCTTCGAACGCGGCGCTGACCAGCGCACGACCGGGGGACCGGGGCCCGATTTGCGCATCGACGGCGGCGTCCACTAATGTTCTTTCTCGTGCGGAGAGCACGGCCCTGTGGCGCAGTTGGTTAGCGCGCCGCCCTGTCACGGCGGAGGTCGCGGGTTCAAGTCCCGTCAGGGTCGCCAGAGGCAACCGGCGCATTCGGTTTCACCGGGTGCGCCGGTGGTCTTATGGCCAGGTAGCTCAGTTGGTACGAGCGTCCGCCTGAAAAGCGGAAGGTCGTCGGTTCGATCCCGACTCTGGCCACCACGGACATGACGCGCCGGAGGGTTATCCCTCCGGCGCGTTCGTCGTTTCGGGGATCGTCGACCCCTCGTTATAGCGTGGACGCCATGCCATCGACTGCCAGCGAGGTCCCTGTCGTGCCGGAGAGAACCCAGTCGGGACCTCGGTGGGGGATCATCGCCGCTGTCAGTGGACTGATCGGCATCCTGCTCGCGATCGTCGTGCCGCTGCTCCCCGTCACGCAGACCACGACGAGTATCAGCTGGCCCGAGGGCGGCACCCTCGACCCGGTCACCGCGCCCCTGGTGGCGTACTACCCGCTCGACATCGAGGTGGAACTCCCGTGTTCGGCGGTGACCGAGCTGCGCGAGCAGGGCCGCGAGGACGGGGTCCTCGTCTCCACCGCGCCGCGCGAGGCGGGGGAGGACGCCGGCGCGCGCGGCCTCATGGTGTCCGTGGCCGGCCCTAACGTCGAGGTGCGCAGCCGCAACGTCCTCATCGCCTCCGCTCCGACCGAGGCGGTCGCCGCGCCCGGCGGCTGCTCGAGCATCCGCGTCATCGCCGACTCCGGCTCGATCGGTGCCGAGTTCACCGGACTCTCCGTCGACGGGCAGGGCGTCGGTGGCCGCATCGACCGCGACCTGCGACCCCAGGTGGTGGGCGTCTTCACCGATCTGGAGGGCGCGGCCCCGGAGGGCATGTCCGTCGACATCACGGTCGACTCCCGCTACACCACGCAGGCGACGGCGCTCAAGCAGATCGCGATCGTCGTGGGCATCCTCGCCATCATCGTCGCGCTGGTCGCACTACACCGGCTCGACCTGCGTGACGGACGGGTGGCCCGCCGCATCCTCCCGCCGGGCTGGTGGAAGCCGCGACCGCTGGACGTGCTCGTCGTGGGCACCCTGCTCGTGTGGCACGTCATCGGCGCCAACACGGCCGACGACGGCTACATCCTCACCGAGGCGCGCGCGGCGGTCTCCAGCGGCTACATGCCCGAGGTGTTCCGCTACTACGGTGCCCCCTACGCCCCGTTCGGGATGCCGTACTACCTCTACACCCTGATGAGCGCGGTGTCGTTGGGCAGCATCTGGCTCCGTCTGCCCGCCCTGCTGCTGGGCATCGGATCGTGGATCCTGCTCTCGCGGGAGGTCATCCCGCGCCTGGGCATCGCCGCTCGTCGAGCGCCCGCCGTCCGGTGGAGCACCGCCGCCGTCTTCCTCGCGTTCTGGCTCACCTACAACAACGGCCTGCGCCCCGAGCCGATCATCGCCTTCGGCGTGCTGGCCACCTGGGTCTCGCTCGAACGGGCCCTCGCGACCGGCCGACTGCTGCCGGCGGCGACGGGATTCATCATCGGCGGGCTCACCCTGTCCGCGGCGCCGACGGGCACGTTCTGCATCGCCGTCATCATCGCCGCCTCGCGCCCGCTGCTGCTGCTCATCATCCGGCGGGCGCGGCGCGACGGGTGGGTCCCGACCGTGGCGCCCCTGCTGGCCGCGGTGCTCGGGGTACTGCACCTGATCTTCCTGGACCAGCCGCTGGTCACCACGCTCCAGTCGTCGGCGCTGCTCGGCGACGTCGGGCCGACCGGCCGCTGGTTCGAGGAGGTGTGGCGCTACGAGTGGCTCATGAACCCCACCCCGGACGGCTCGCTCGCGCGGCGGTTCGCGGTGCTCACCATGTTCCTCTCGCTCATCACCTGCGCGGCGATACTGTTCCGCAAGGGACGCGTCCCCGGCGTGGCGATCGGGCCGGCCCGGCGCATCGTGGGCCTGGCGGCGATCTCCATCGCGTTCATGGCGCTCAACCCCACCAAGTGGACGCACCACTTCGGCGCGTTCGCGACCATCGGTGCGGCGCTCGCCGCCCTCGTGACCATGGCGGTCCTGCCCACCGCGACGCGCTCGCTACGCAACCGCATGCTGTTCCTTGCCGCCGTGTTCTTCGTCCTGGCGCTGAGCTTCACCTCCACCAACGGTTGGTGGTACATCTCCATCTACGGCATCCCGTGGGGCGGCGCCCAGCCGGCCGTCGCCGGGGTCACCCTGTCCTCGGTGTTCGTCGGCCTCATGCTGCTGGCTCTCCTGGCCGCGCTGGTGCTGCACTACCGCGAGCCGTTCGTCACGCGGACCCGGCCGCAGCGGCCCGACCGCGACCGCGGGCCCCTCCGTCGCTTCGCCCGCGAGATCTCGCGGGCCCCGCTCGGGCTCGCGGCCGCCCTCGTCGTCGTCATCATCGTCGCCTCCATGGCCGCGGCCGTCCGCAACCAGTACCCCGCCTACTCGGTGGGTCTCCAGAACCTGCGCGCACTGTCCGGGAAGCCGTGCGGCATCGCCGACGCGGTCCTCGCCGAGCCGGACGCCAACGCGGGCCTCCTCGCGCCCATGAGCGAGCCGCGTGACCAGCTCGAGGCCGGGGCCGAGGCGATCCGGTTCGAGCCCGACGGCATCCCCACCGACCTCACGGCGACGCAGGACGTCGACACCGACACCCCGGGCACCGGCGAGAGCTCCGACACCACGTCGACCACCGCCGGCACCGAGGGCGGTGTCCGCGCCGGAGAGGGCATCAACGGCAGCCACGCCGTCCTGCCGTTCGGTCTCGACCCCGCCCGCGTGCCCGTCCTGGGCAGCCACCAGACCGGTGCGCAGTTCAACGCCGAGACGACCACCGACTGGTATCCGCTGCCCGCGCGGTCGGACGAGAACCCGCTCGTCACCATCGCCGTGGCCGGCTCCTTCGCCCCGGACGCCCTGCGCGTCGAGTACGCGACCGGCGGTGGCACCGAGATCGCCGGCTCCGTCCTTCCCCTGGACATCGGCCCGGCCCCGGCATGGCGCAACCTGCGCGTGCCCGTGGATACGCTGCCCGACGACACCACCGCGATCCGGCTGGTCGTGCGCGACCTCGACCCGGACCCGTCGCGCTGGATCGCATTCACCCCGCCGCGCATGCCGGAGCTCGTGACGATGCAGGAGCTGGTCGGGGACACCCGACCGGTCCTGCCCGACTGGGCCGTGGCGTTCCACGTGCCGTGCCTGCGGCCGTTCGATGAGTACGCCGGCATCCACGAGCTGCCCGAATACCGCGTCCTTCCCGACCGCGGTCTCGCGGTGAGCTCCACCAACACATGGCAGTCGTGGGACGGTGGAGGGCCGCTCGGCTTCATCGAGCTGCTGCTCGAGGGCGAGACCGTGCCCACCTACCTCGAGCACGACTGGGACCGGGACTGGGGATCGCTCGTGCGGTACACACCGCTCGTGCCCGAGGCGCGCGAGGCGACCGTCGACCACGGAGAGGCCGTACGGTCGGGGCTGTGGAACGGCGGGCCGCTCGCGCGCTGACCGGCTAGCATCGGACCCGGAGTTTTTACAAGGACTTCCAACTAATCGTAGGCAGACACAGAGTGGAGACGCGCATGTCCGTGACCGAGAAGCAGTTCGAGAACATCCTGGTCGAGCAGACCGACCGGGTCGCGACCATCACCCTCAACCGCCCCAAGGCGCTCAACGCGCTGTCCAGCGCCATGGAGAAGGAGGTCGTCGAGGCCGTCGAGGGCCTGGACTCGGACCCCGACGTCGGCTGCATCATCATCACCGGATCCGAGAAGGCCTTCGCGGCCGGCGCGGACATCAAGGAGATGAAGGACAAGTCCTACCCCGGCATCTACCTCGAGCGCTTCTTCGGTGACTGGAAGCGCCTCACCGCCGCGCGCACCCCGATCATCGCCGCCGTCTCCGGCTTCGCGCTGGGCGGCGGCTGCGAGCTGGCGATGATGTGCGACATGATCATCGCCGGTGACAACGCCAAGTTCGGCCAGCCGGAGATCACCCTCGGCGTGATCCCGGGCATGGGCGGCTCCCAGCGCCTGACCCGCGCCGTGGGCAAGGCCAAGGCCATGGACCTGTGCCTCACCGGCCGACAGATGGACGCCGACGAGGCCGAGCGATCCGGCCTGGTCGCGCGCGTCGTGCCCGCCGCCGACCTGCTGGAGGAGACCCGCAAGGTCGCGGACAAGATCGCCTCCATGAGCAAGACCACCGCGATCGCCGCGAAGCAGGCGGTCAACCGCTCCTTCGAGACCACGCTCGAGGAGGGGCTGCTCGCCGAGCAGAACGCCTTCTACGCGCTGTTCGCCACCGAGGACCAGTCCGAGGGCATGTCCGCGTTCGCGGAGAAGCGGAAGCCCGAGTGGAAGCGCTGAGCAACCGTCTCGCGCACGGTCACCTCGCCGGGGGCGGTGACGGGCGTACGGACGCCCGCCGCGCCCCCGGCGAGCCGTTGCCGGTACTGGTCCTGACCGGCTACCTGGGCGCGGGCAAGACCACCCTTCTCAACCACCTGCTCTCCGGCGCGCCCGGGCTGCGGATCGCGGCGATCGTCAACGACTTCGGCGAGATCGACGTCGACGCCACCGCCGTGGCCGGCCGCGTCGACTCGATGGTCTCCCTCGCCAACGGCTGCGTGTGCTGTGAGGTCGACGCCAGCGAACTGGCCGGGACGCTGGGTCGGCTGGCCGATCCCGGGATGGGTCTGGACCTGGCCGTGATCGAGGCCAGCGGACTCGCCGAGCCGTCGGTGCTGTCGCGGATGGTCCACGACGTGCCGCGCGACGTCGTGCGGCACGCCGGGATGATCCAGGTGGTCGACGCCGAGGGCCTCGACGACGCCATGGAGCGCCACCCGCGTCTGGCGGCGCACCTGGCGGAGGCCGACCTCGTCGTCGTCAACAAATGCGACCTCGTCACCCGTGAACGGTTCGGCGAGCTCCGCGCGACGATCCGCGCCCACGCCCCGCGCGTGGCCGTGCTACCCGCGGTGCGTGCCGCCGTGCCGGCCGGGCTGCTCCTGGGACTGGAACCCGCCGCGCCCCGCACCGCGTCGACCGCCGCGCCGGACGGGGGACACGCGCCGGGCGGCGACGCGCACAACAACTCCCACCTCCACGACGGCTACACGGCCGTCACCGTCGCGCCCGCCGGCCACCTCCACCCGCGCCGGTTCCTCGCCGCGGTCTCCGCGCCGCCGACCGGCGCCTACCGAGCCAAGGGCACGCTGACCCTGGCGGACGCGGACGGCCCGCGACGCTACGAGGTGGCCCTGGTGGGCCGCCGGTTGGAGCTGCGCGCCGGGGGATCCGGACCCGACGGCCTGGTGGTGATCGGCGTGGGGATGGACGACGACGAGGTGACGCGCTTCCTCGATGAGGCCGTTCTGACGCCCGGTGAGCACGTCGACCCCGCCGCCGGCCTGGGCCTGCACCCGTACCTGATCGGTGACCCGGACTCCAGTGACGTGGAGGAGTGGATCTACGACGAACAGCGCGCGGCACCCCTCACCGGGACCGCGGCGATGCTCGCCGATCCCGAGGATCCCGAGGCATTCGATCCAGCCTTCACTCCCTGAGTGTCTTCCGCGTGGGAACGCCCGGCGCACTACCCCCGTCGACCTGACGGTCGTCTCATGTTCCTGTTCGGCATCACCCCGTCCACGTGCGTATAGTGGCGCTGACGACGGCGAAGTGTCGCACCGACAGGGGCCCCACCGACCGCGGTGGGGGTGCTGCACCGACCGCGGTGGGGGTGCTGCACCGAACGAGGGAGGAGACCTCGTGGACGAGGAGAATGCGGGCCGCGGCCCGAGCGCAGCGGGCGATGCCCAGCGGCGCAAGCGTGACCTCGCCTCGGTGCGCAGCGCTATCGCGGCCCTGCGTGAGGCGACCGGGATCCCCGTGACGATCGGGGGAGTGGTCGGCGAGGGACACACGCTCGTGCTGTCCGAATCGCTCGGGATGCGCACCTCGGCGATGAAGGACCTCAAGGTCCACTACGGCGCCGGTGTGGGCGGGAAGGTCATGGCCACCGGCAAGCCGGTCGGCGTGGCCGACTACCCGCGCGCGGGCGTCATCACCCACGAGTACGACCTCCCGGTGCTCTCCGAGGGTCTGCGGTCCATGGCCGCGATCCCGGTGGTGGTGGGCAAGGACGTGCGCGCCGTCATCTACGCCGGCGTGCACTCGTCGGTGCGGTTCGGCGAGAAGGTCCTCAACCAGATGGCCGCCACCGCGCGCGCCCTCGAGCAGGAGATCGCCGTGAACGACGCGCTGGCGGCGCGCGGTTCGGCCCCGGTCGGTCCCGGCTCCGGTGAGGGCCGCTGGGACGACGTGCTGTCCAACGAGCGGATGCGCGAGACCCACGCCCGCCTCCGGATGCTCGCTTCGCGCACCGAGGATCCCGACGTCCGCGCGGAGCTCGAACGGATCTGCGCGGAGATGGTCTCGCCGCCGCCCGAGATGCCCACCGCGCGCCTCTCCCGCCGCGAGCTCGACGTGCTGGCGTGTGTCGCCCAGGGCAAGACGAACATCGAGACCGCCGCCGACATGGGCATCGGTGCCGAGACCGTGAAGAGCTACCTGCGATCGGTGATGCGCAAGCTCGACGCGCACACCCGCTTCGAGGCGGTCAACGCCGCACGGCGCATGGGCGCCCTGCCCTGAGCCGCGCGGCGTAGAGCGGGCGCGGGACGCGTCAGCGCTCGCCGCCCGGCACCCACAGCACGTCGCCCTCGGGATTCGCGACGCGGCCCAGCACGAACAGCAGGTCCGAGAGCCGGTTGAGGTACTTGGCCGGCAGGACCGAGGTGGTCTCGGGGAACGCCTCGACGGCAGCCCACGCCGCCCGCTCCGCACGGCGGGCGACGGTGCGCGCGACGTGGAGGTACGCGCCCCCGGGGGTCCCGCCGGGGAGGATGAACGACGTGAGGTCCGGCAGATCCGCGTTGAACTCGTCGATCCAGCCCTCGAGCCGGTCGATGTAGGACTGCTCGATCCGCAGCGGCGGGTATTTGGGGTTCTCCACCATGGGGGTCGACAGGTCCGCGCCCGCGTCGAAGAGATCGTTCTGCACCGTCCTGAGCACGGTGGCGACGCGCTCGTCGAGTCCGCCGACGGTCAGGGCCACGCCGATGGCGGCGTTGGCCTCGTCGCAGTCCGCGTACGCCGCGAGCCGAGGGTCGTTCTTGCTCACCCGGGAGAAGTCGGACAATCCGGTCGATCCGTCGTCGCCGGTGCGGGTATAGATCTTGGTCAGATGAACAGCCATGGGAGTCAACCTACGTGGCCGCGGGGCCCCGCGGTCGGAGGACGGCCCGGCGGTCTCGCCTAGGGTGGACGCGTGAGCGGTAATCCCACGTCCCGCGAGGAGAGTTTCCTCGTCAGAGGCGGCACCCGACTGTCCGGAGAGATCTCCGTCGCGGGGGCCAAGAACAGTGTCCTCAAGTTGATGGCGGTCGCCCTGATGGCCGAGGGCCGGACGACGCTGACCAACTGTCCCTCGATCTCCGATGTGCCGGCGATGGCCGATGTGCTGAGGCACCTCGGGTGCACCGTCGAGATCTCCGGCGACACCGTGGTGATCGACACGCCCGCCGAACCGGGGCACATCGCGGACGACAAGGCAGCCCAGCGACTCCGAGCCTCGGTGTGCATCCTGGGCCCCCTCGTCGGCCGCCACCACCGGGCCGTGATCGCGATGCCGGGCGGAGACGCGATCGGGAGCCGCCCCCTCAACTGGCACCAGAACGGGCTCAATCGTCTCGGCGCCCGCACCAGGATGGACCACGGTCGCCTGGTCGCCGAGGCCACCGAGCTCCGGGGCGCGAGCTACGAACTGAGCTTCCCCTCCGTCGGCGCGACCGAGACCTTCGTGACCGCGGCGGTGTTGGCGAAGGGCACCTCCGTGCTGAAGAACGCCGCCCGCGAGCCCGAGATCGTGGACATCTGCGACCTGCTCAACGAGATGGGCGCACAGATCAGCGGCGCGGGGACGAGCACCATCACCATCCGCGGCGTCGACGAGCTCACTCCCGTCAGTCACCGGGTGATCGGCGACCGGATCGTCGCCGCCACCTGGGCGATGGGCGCGGTCATGACCCGGGGGGACGTCACCGTCACCGGGATCGACCCGATGTTCATCCACGTGGTGCTGGAGAACCTCCGCGCCGTGGGTGCCGACGTCGAGACGGGACCCGACCACATCCGCGTCCGTCAGGAGGGCAGACCCCGGGCGCGGGACATCCGGACCCTGCCGTTCCCCGGGTTCCCGACCGACCTCCAGCCGATGGCGATCGCCCTCGCCTCGGTCTCCGAGGGGGTCTCGGTGGTCACCGAGAACCTCTTCGAAGCCCGATTCCGCTTTGTCGAGGAGATGGTGCGGATGGGTGTCGACGCCGAGACCGACGGTCACCACGCGAAGATCGTCGGTCGCGAGCGCCTGGACTCGGCGACGGTCTGGGCGAGCGATATCCGCGCCGGCGCCGGGCTCGTGCTCGCGGGGATGTGCGCGGATGACGTGACCGAGGTCTGCGAGGTGTTCCACATCGACCGCGGGTATTCCGACTTCGTGGGCAACGTCCGCTCGCTCGGCGGCGACATCGAACGGGTTCCCACCCATCGGTGACGGTGGTCGCGGGCCATGGGGCTGCTGGCT